>DASUHU010000166.1:0-7801 GCA_036273395.1 Candidatus Limnocylindrales bacterium | reverse complement strand
ATGCCGCGCTCCTACGTTCGCCGCATGAGGCGGCCGCTGCCGGTGGCTCGGCTGCGGCGTGCCGCGCGGGCCGCGCGCGCGGCCCTCGCCATCGGCGAAGCGGCGGGCCGATGGCGCCAGGCGTACCAGGCCGCGCCCGCGAGGCTCAGGGCCGAGGCGGCGACCGCGCCGCGAAGCACCGCAGGCCTGGCCAGGGCATCAGCGAGGCCGGGCTCGTCGGCGGCAGCATCGCGGTCCTCGTCCTCCGGGCCGAACGCGAGCGGGTCGAGGTCGGCGGGCGCCGAGGGCAGCCGGACGACCTCGTGCTCGTCGCCCGCGGGGCGCGGCAGGCGCATCGCCGCGGCCGCCTCGGCCAGCCGCACGGCGAGGCGCTCCTCGAACCGGAACGACGGGTGGAAGCGGGGCAGGTCCGTGGCGAGCCGCTGCGAGGCGACTCGGATGGCGGCCTCGAGCGCCGGACCGGCGCGTCCGGGGTCCTGCCGTCCGCCCGCCGGGCCCCCCGACAGCAGTGCGTCGAGGTAGCGATCTGTGACGAGCGCCTCGATCTCGCCCGCGTCGCGGCTGGCGAGGCTCATGCCGGGCGCTGGTCCGATGGCGACTCGAGATCGCGGGCGACCGAGCGAAGGGCCCGGTGGAGCAGGACGCGAACGGCGGACTCGGAGCGGCCGAGGATCCCGGCGATCTCGGCCGTCGAGAGCTCGTCGACGAATCGGAGGATCACGGCCCGCCGCCGATCGCCGGCGAGGCGCCCGACCGCGCGCCATGCCGCCCGGGCCTCGTCGTTCCGGACCGCGTCGCCCTCGACGTCGAGCGGATCCGCGAGGAGGACCTCATCGGGCAGCTCGGCGGCTGGATGGCGGCGACTCGTCCGCCGCTCGTTGGCCACGACGTTGCGCGCGATCCGGAACAGCCACACCCGGAAGGTCGAGGCGCCCTCGCCGTCCGCCGGCCGGGCGCGCTCCTGGAAGCGGTGGAGGTTCGCGAGGGCCGACAGGAACGTCCGCTCCGTGGCGTCCTCGGCCGCATGATGGTCGCCGAGCTCGTAGTAGGCGTAGCTGTACACCTGCGCCAGGTACCGCCGGTACAGGGCATCGAACCGTGCCGGGTCCCGCTGCGCGGCCTCGACGAGCGGGCGATCCCGGTCGAGGTACGCGAGGCGGGGGGCGACGTCCCTCGCCGCTCCCGATCTCCTCAACACCGGACGAGCCACGTCGTTACAGCCGGACCGCGTCGGGGACATCGCCGGACTCGGGCGGCGCGAGGCGGAGGTGGTGGATCTCACCAGCCAGCACGTTCCGCTCCCGGCCGCGCTCGTCCTCGACGAGCAGCGCACCGGTCAGCCCGTCGACCCCGACCGCGCGAACGACCTCCGGCCGGCCCTCGATCGGGTCCAACCGGACGAGACGGCCTTCGGTCAGCTGCCGCTCGTGCCAGCCCTCGAGATCGAAGTAGCCGGATCGAAGGGCCTCCACCCGCGTGGCCATGCGGTCGAGGAACGCGTCGAGGAGGTCGTCCCGATCGATCGGCCGGCCTCCGGATGCCTCGCGCAGCGAGGTCATCCCCGCGGCGAGCTCCGGCGGGAACTCGGCTGCGGGCCAGTCCGCGTTGAGCCCGAGCCCAATCGCGACCGTCGGGTCGTCACCGCCGAGGCCATCGCTCTCACCGAGCAGCCCAGCAAGCTTGCGAACGTCGAGCGGGCGATCGGGAGCGAGATTCGCCGCTCCGCCGAGCGCCCGCTTGTCCGCTCCGAAGGCGACCACGAGATCGTTCGGCCACTTCAGGCGGATCGTGCCGTCCGGGAGGCCCGCGACGTGCTCGGAGGCGTCCGCGGCGGCGAGGGCGACCACGGCGGCGAGGCGCCAGGCACGGTCCGGGCCGAGCCACGTGGGTCGGAACCCGAGGGATGCGAGGAGTGCCGCGCCGGCGGGCGCCTGCCACGTCCGACCGAGCCGCCCTCGCCCGGCCGACTGGCGATCCGCGACCGCCACGCAGACCTCGGGAACGCCACCGCGGAGCCAGCCCGTCACGAGGTCGTTGGTCGAGGCGACGAGCTCGAACCGCTCGAGCCGCGAGATGACGTCCACGGGCTTCACGCACCTCCGACCGCGGCTGGGCCGGCATTCTAGCCTCGGATTCCGCGAAGGTGCGAGCATGGACCCGATCAGCCGATCCATCGAGGGCCCCGGTGCCCTCGGGGTTCTGTCACTCGACCAGCCAGGAGCGGTCCTCATGTGCTTCGACGCGGACAGCCATCCCCCGATCGACCCGATCGCCGGCGGAGCCCTCGACCACGGCTCGGTCATCCTCCACCCCGAGGACGGGTCGGAGATGCGGGCCTTCCAGGCCGTGCCGGCGCAGCCGACCGGAGCCGGGATCCTGATCCTGCCCGATGTCCGCGGCCTCCACCCGTTCTTCGAGGAGCTCGCGCTGCGCTTCGCCGAGCGCGGCGTCGCGGCGGTGGCGATCGACTACTTCTCCCGAACCGCGGGCACGGGCGCCCGTGACGGCGACTTCGACTATGGCCCGCACCTCGCCCAGACCTCATGGGAGGGCCTCTCGGCCGACGTCAGGGCCGGTGCGGTCCAGCTCCGCTCGATCCAGCCCTCCCCCCGCTCGATCTTCGTGACCGGCTTCTGCATGGGCGGCCGCCTCGCCTCGGACGCCACGACCCTGGGCCTCGGGTTCGCGGGCGCGATCCCGTTCTACGGCTGGCCGGTCGGGCCCCACCGCAGCGGGATGCCCGCGCCCGCGGACCTTGCCGCGGAGATCGAGTGCCCGATCCTGTGCATCTACGGCGGCGCGGACCAGGGCATCACGGCCCAGGTCCGCGACGAGTACGACGAGGCCCTCGATCGCGCGCGGGTGGACCATCGAACCCTCGTCTATGACGGCGCGCCGCACTCGTTCTTCGATCGCAAGGCGGAGGAGTTCCAGGGCGCGTCCGATGCGGCCTGGGACGAGACCCTGGCCTTCATCCGGAAGCACACCGCCGGCCAGCCGATCGCCGCGACGGCCTGAGCGCCCGAGCGGGACGGGCTCCTTCCGGATCGTCCGGGCTACTTCCGGATCGTCCGGGCTACTTCCGGATCGTCCAGTACACCAGGGCCAGGAACAGCCCACCGACGACGACCGGGAAGAGCGGGCCGGGCAGCGCCGCCTGGCCCGCGTGGACGATCGTCCAGAACGCGTCGACGATCGCCCCGACGGCTCCGCCGACGAGCCCGCCGACGCCGTCCGCGACCGTTCGCGTCAGATCCCCCACTCCGCCCACGCGCCAAGTCTCCGAGTCCCGTCAACCGGAGGGCCTCGCGTACACTCGGCGGCCATGAGCGCCACGACGCGCCCGCGATGAGCGCTACGAGCCCGACCGAGCGCGCGAGCCGCGACGCGGCCGTGGCGGCGCCGCCCCGGACGTTCAGCGGCATCCAGCCATCGGGCGTCGCCCATCTCGGCAACGACCTCGGCGCGATCCGGAACTACGTCCGGCTGCAGGACGAGTACGAGGCGATCTACTGCATCGTCGACTACCACGCCCTGACCAGCACCCACGATCCCGGGGTCCTCCGGGCGCGGACCCGGGACATGGCTGCCTCGCTGCTGGCGCTGGGCCTCGACCCGGAGCGCTGCACGCTCTTCGTCCAGAGCCACCGGCCCGAGCACACCGAGCTCGGCTGGCTCCTCTCGACGGTCACGCCCGTGAGCTGGCTGGAGCGCACGCCGACCTACAAGGAGAAGCGCGAGACCCAGCCCGACGACATCAACCACGGCCTCCTGACGTACCCCGTCCTCCAGGCCGCCGACATCGCGATCTACAAGGCCACGCTCGTCCCGGTCGGACGCGACCAGGCCGCTCACCTCGAGCTCTCCCGGGAGATCCTGCGAGCCTTCAACCGTCGGTACGGCGAGACGTTCCCCGAGCCCGAGGCGGTCTACACCGAAGCCCCGACCGTCCTCGGCACGGACGGCGTGCGGAAGATGAGCAAGTCGGTCGGGAACACGATCGACATCCTGTCCGCCCCGGAGGTCATCCGGAAGCAGGTGATGTCGATGGTCACCGACACCCAGCGGATCCTGCGGACCCAGCCGGGCCGGCCCGAGGTCTGCAACGTCTGCCAGCTCCACCGCTTCTTCGGCAACGACTACGAGCTCATCTGGGACGGCGAGCGGACGGCCCGGACCGGCTGCGTCGACACGAAGCGACTCCTCGCCGATCGGATCGTGGCCCACTACGCGCCGGCCCGGGAGCGCTACCTCGAGCTGATGGCCCACCCCGAACGGATCGACGAGATTCTCGCGGCCGGAGCGGCGGCGCTCGCGCCCATGGCCAAGGCCACGATGGACGAGGTCCGCGAACGCATGGGCCTCCGCTGACGCGGTCGCGGTAGCGCGATGGGCTTCGAGATGACCCCGCGGGAGCGTCGCTGGTTCGACGCGATCCTCATCCTCGCCGCGATCGCCCTGGGCTTCGTCGTCCTGGGATTCGTGGGCGTCGTCTTCGCCCTCTTCTCGGACCTGATCTTCATCTTCTTCCTGGCCTGGCTGCTGGCGTTCATCCTCAGCCCGCTCGTCACCCGGCTCCGGGTCGCGATCCCGATCCTGAGCCGGGCCGGCGCCGTCGTGGTGGTCTATGTCGTCCTGTTCGGCGTGATCGTGCTGCTGTCGGTGTTCGTCGCGAGCGCCCTCGTGAGCTCCATCAGCCAGCTCGTCGCGAGCCTGCCCGGGCTGCGGGGCAACCTGCCGGCGATCCTCGGGCCGTGGCAGGACCGGATCGACGCCATCGGCCTGGTCCAGATCGACCTCATCGCCCAGGCCGACTCGTTCCTCGACAACCTGAACGGCTACGCGGCCCAGCTCCTCGGGCCGCTCCAGCAGCTCGCGGTCGCGAGCCTCGGCGCCCTCGGCAACCTGCTGCTCGTGATCATCCTGTCGCTGTACATGGTCGCCGACCGGGACCGGCTCCTGGCGTTCCTGTTCCGGCTGGTCCCGCACGGGGCGCAGGCCGAGGCCCGCGTCCTCGAGGAAGCGGTCGCCCGCTCGTTCGGTGGCTTCCTCCGGGGGCAGGCGATCACGGGTCTCATCTACGCGATCGTGGCCCTCATCGCGAACATCGCGTTCGGCCTCGACTACGCGGCGGCGACGACGGCCGCGGCCGGCGGCTTCATGGCGATCCCGTTCTTCGGACCGTTCGTGGCCTGGATCCCGCCGGTGCTCGTGGCCTTCCTGTTCAAGCCGGACGTCGTGCTCGGGACGTTCCTCGTGATGGGCGTCGGCTGGGTCGTGCTGCTCAACGTCCTCCAGCCCCGGATCATGGGCGACGCCCTTCGGATCCACCCGATCGTCGTCCTCGCGTCGGTATTCATCGGTCTCAAGCTCGCCGGAATCGGCGGGGCGATCTTCGGGATCCCGATCGCGGCGGTCCTGTCGGCGCTGTTCCTCCACCTCCTCGGCCGGCCCGGCGACGGCACCCCGGTGGCGGCTCGCGCGGTGGCCAGGGTCAGGGCCAGGGAGGGCCGGCTGATCCGGCGCCCGCGGGAGCCGGATCCGGCGGTGGACCGGGACGTCGACGCGGACGAGCAGCCCAGCGCCACGTAGCCCAGACCAGCGCGACCGCGAGGCCCGCGACCGCCAGGTTCCGCTCCAGGATCGCGAGCGTCGCGGTGGCGTCGAACTCGAGCAGGTAGCGGGCATACATCCCGGGGTAGTAGACCTGCGTCAGGGCCAGGATCGCGGCGATGACGACGAGCGGCCGGATGCCCCACTCGGGCGCGAGGATCGCCACGGCCGGCACGAGCCAGATCACGTACTGCGGCGAGAGGACCTTGCCGAGGGCCACGGTGGTGCAGAGCACCGCCGCGGCGCTCACGACGAGCTGCCGCCGACTGGCGCCGCCGAGCGCGGTCAGGAGCCACAGCCCGACGAGCGCCCCGGCGAGGGCGATCGACTGGAGCGTCGACACGGCGTCGGCGAGGCCGCCATCCAGGTTGAACGACAGGAACGTGTAGATGACGTGGCCGGGATCGAGCCCGAGCCAGGCATGGAGGCCGATCAGGACGCTCGCTCCGAGGCTCTCGATCTGGAGCGGCCGGCTGAACGTCCGGAGGAACGGCTCGAGCAGGGCATCGCCGCCGGCCGCCAGGAACGGCGCGAAGCCCAGCAGGCCGACGAGCACGCCGGTTCCCAGGGCGAATGCCGCCTCCCGCGGCCCGGCCCGCTTCCAGGCGTAGATGAGAAACACCGGCACGAGGAAAGCCGGGTAGATCTTGGCAAGCGCGCCGAGGGCCAGGAAGGCCAGGCCGAGGCGATGCCGGCCGAGCACGGCGGCGAGCGTCGCCACACCCGTCAGGAGGGCCGGCCACGGGTCGTAGCGCGAGATCATCAGCGGGCCCAGGAGGAGCGGCGAGGCGGCCACGACGACCACGGCCGCGACGACCTGCCAGCGAGTGGCCCGCAGGGCCCAGGCTGTCGCGACCACGACCGGCACGAAGCCCATGACGATCACCGTCATGACCACCTCGAACCCCTTTCGGTACGAGGCGTAGTCCGCGCCGCCGAACGGCAGGATCCAGGGCAGGACGAACACCGGCAGGCTGAGCGGCGGGTACTCCAGCGGGAAGTCGCGGTAGGGCAGGAGGCCGCTCGCGACCTGCCGGGCGTCATCCCAGTACGGACTCACGAACAGCGCGTCGGTCAGTGGCCCGAATCGGCCCGCGCGGCTTGCCGCGTCCAGGTACCAGCAGGCGAGCGCGGTCGCCAGGATCCCGAGCAGCGTCACGCCGGCCAGGAACCGGCGATCGGTCAGGATCGGGCCGTCGCGACCCTCCGCGAGGTCAGTCGCGGCGCCCACGGAGATCGGCCAGGATCTCGCGCGCCGCGTTCTGGCCCGGCCCGCCGGTGACGCCGCCGCCGGGATGAGCGCCGGAGCCGCAGAGGTACAGGCGCTCCAGCGCGATTCGGTAGCGGGCGTGACCCAGCAGCGGCCGCCAGAGGGCCCACTGGTCGAGGCCGGCCTCGGCATGCAGCGGGTGGCCGCCCGTGAGCCCGTAGCGCGATTCGAGATCGACCGGCGTCAGGACCTGGCGATGCGACACGAGCCGCCCGATCCCCGGCGCGACCGACTCGAGGCTCGTCACGACCGCATCCCCGAGGGCCTCGCGCTGGGCCTCCCAGCCACCGAGCGAGGGATCGAGGGCGTAGGGCGCGTATTGGGCGATGACGCTCATGACCTGCGTCCCGGGCCGAGCGCCCTCGACGAGCCCGGGATCGATGAGCGACGGGATCGTCGCCTCGAGCACCGGCTGGTCGCTGAACCGCCCGTACTTCGAGGCATCGAACGCCCGGTCCATGGCCTCGATCCCGGGCGTGACCAGGATTCGGCCTCGGAGCAGCCGCTCGTCGTCGCCCGCGGCGGGGAACGTCGGCAGCTTCCGGAGTGCGAGGTTCAGCTTGGCCACGACCCCGGGTGTCCGGATGTTGGTGGCGCGCCATGCCAGCGACGGTCCGACCGCCACGGGATCGAGCAGCCCGAGGATCAGCGCTTCGGGTCGATGCCGGCCACGACCGCGCGCGCCGGCAGGGCCTCGCCGCCGGCGAGGACGACGCCGCTGACCCGACCGTCATGGCTCGAGACCGACGTCACCTCTGCCGCGGTGCGCACCTCGGCGCCGGCAGCCCGTGCCGCGGCCAGGAGCGCGTCGGAGACGGCACCCGGGCCGCCCCGCGCGAACACCGTCTCGCCCGCCGCGCCCGCGTCCGTCGCGGTGGAGTCCTCCAGGAACATCGCGGCGGTCCCGGCCGACCACGG
>DASUHU010000165.1:0-2023 GCA_036273395.1 Candidatus Limnocylindrales bacterium | reverse complement strand
GCCGGGCCTGGTCCGAGGGGCGCCGGTGTATCCTCGGCCCGGCTCATCCCGGCCCCGACCGCCGCGGGCCGGCCCGACTCCCTCGTGAGGCTCGATGCGCGTCCGTAAAGCCGTGTTCCCGGCCGCCGGCTGGGGCACCCGCTTCCTTCCCGCCACGAAGGCCCAGCCGAAGGAGATGCTCCCCCTCGTCGACAAGCCCGTGATCCAGTACGCCGTCGAGGAGGCCGTCGCGGCGGGCATCGAGCAGGTGATCATCGTCACCTCGAGCCAGAAGCGGGCGATCGAGGATCACTTCGACCTGTCCTACGAGCTGGAGCGGCTGCTCGAGGAGAAGGGCGAGATCGAGAAGCTCCGGCAGGTCCGGCACATCAGCGACCTGGCCCAGATCGCCTACGTCCGCCAGAAGGAGCAGCTGGGCCTGGGCCACGCGATCCTGATGACCAAGGACCTCGTCGGCCACGAACCGTTCGCGGTGCTCCTCCCCGATGACGTCGTGGTCGCCGAGCGACCCTGCATCGGCCAGCTCATCCATGCCTACGAGGAGACCCACGGGACGACGGTCGCGGTCATGGAGGTCGATCCGAACGAGACGGAGCGATACGGGATCGCGGCCGCGGAGGTGGATCCCGAGCTCTCGAGCGGCCGCCTGCGGCGGATGACGGACATCGTCGAGAAGCCCGAGCCCGGCCGGGCGCCATCGACGCTTGCCGTCATCGGCCGGTACGTCCTGACCCCGAAGATCTTCGAGAAGCTCGAGCAGACGCCCCGCGGCGCGGGCGGCGAGATCCAGCTCACGGACGCGATCGAGGCGCTCATGGCCGAGCAGTCGGTGTACGCGTACGAGTTCGAGGGCACCCGCTACGACGCCGGGACCACGATGGGCTGGCTCCAGGCGACCGTCGACATCGCCCTCCAGCGAGCCGACCTCGCGACCCAGTTCCGCGAGCACATCCGGAGCCTGGACCTCGGCTAGGCCCGTCACCGCTCCGGTGAGGGTGCCGTCGTACGGTACGATCGCCCTCGGCGCGTGAGGGCGCGCCCGCGGCGCGGCAGCGCGACGCGACGGGCTGAGGAGGCGTCTTGGCGGACATCGGGACCGTGCTCGGGGGTCGCTATCGGCTGGTCGAGCTGCTCGGGCAGGGCGGCATGGCCACCATCTACCGGGCTCGGGACAGCCAGCTCGAGCGCGATGTCGCGGTCAAGGTCCTTCGCCCGGAATATGGCGCCGACCCGGACTTCGTGGCCCGCTTCCGCCAGGAGGCCCAGTCGGCAGCATCGCTCAACCACCCCAACGTCGTCGCTGTGTTCGACTACGGCACCGACCCGGCCGGCCCGTACATCGTCATGGAGCTGGTCGACGGCGAGGACCTCGCCTCGATCGTCCGGCGCGGCGGCCCGCTCCCACCCCGGCAGGCCGCTCGCCTGACCGCTCAGGTCGCCCGAGCCCTCGCGGCCGCCCACGGCCACGGCATCGTCCATCGCGACGTGAAGCCCGGGAACGTCCTGGTCGCGCGGGATGGCCGGGTCAAGGTCACCGACTTCGGCATCGCCCGGGCGCTGTCCGAGTCGGCCCTGACCCTGCCCGGGACGACCCTCGGCTCGGTCCACTATTTCAGCCCGGAGCAGGCACGGGGCGAGCTCGCGACCGAGGCATCCGACATCTACAGCCTCGGGATCGTCCTCTACGAGCTCCTGACCGGCCGCCGGCCGTGGGAGGGCGACTCGGCCGCGGCGATCGCGACGGCCCGCCTGACCGGGACCGTCCCGAGCCCGTCGTCCGTCCGATCCGGGATCCCCGCGGCCCTCGAGGCGGTCGATCGAAGGGCGCTGGCGCTCCGGCCCGAGGATCGGTTCGCGTCCGCCACGGAAATGGCCGAGGCGCTCGATCGCTGGCTGGCCGAGGATCGTGCGGCCGCGGGAGCCGGATCCCAGGCCGCCGGCGTGGCGGGCGCCGCGGCCGGCGGGGGAGCGCTGGCGGGAGCCGCCGCGGTTGGCGCCCTCGCGTCCGGCGCAGGGCCGGTGC
>DASUHU010000164.1:0-9177 GCA_036273395.1 Candidatus Limnocylindrales bacterium | reverse complement strand
TTCTACGTCGGCCGCCGCTATGCCGCCGCCGAGCGACATGGCGACCGCGCAGGAGGGCCAGCCCGCGCTCGACGCGCAGCCCGCGCCACCGCCGATGCCGGCCGATCCCGCACCTGTGCCGCCGCCCGCTGCACCTCCGATCGCGCCACCCGTGGCGGCTCCGGCCGCACCCGTCTCGTGGTCCTCGACGACGCCCGGGACCGTCGTCGCCGCCCGGGGTGGGCGAACGACCCTGTCAGCCATCGCCGGCGTCGCGATGCTCGTCCTCGGGATCATCGGCGGCCTGATCGGGATCGCCGTCATCGTCCTCGGCGGCGTCGTGGGCAACCTCGATCTGTCGCAGTTTGCGGACACCTCGACCCTCGGCCCGAACGCCGCCCAGTTCGTCGGCGGCGTCGTGCTCTTCTTCGGGATCGTCATCCTCGTCTACAGCATCTTCTACATCGTCGGCGGGATCGGGGTCCTCAGGTCACGGGAATGGGGCCGGGTCATCGGCATCGTCGTCGGCATCATCAGCGGCCTCGTCTGGCTGGCGGGCCTGTCGGGCGATCGGGGCGGTCTCGTCTTCGCCCTGATCATGCTGCTCGTCCACGTCTACATCGTCGTCGTGCTGGCCGTCCGGTTCCGGGAGCGGGTCGTCACGGCCTGAGCCGCGCGGCGAAGAAGCCTGGCCGGTCGAGCCATCGCTCGAATCGAAGGCCGACCGACCCGAGCAGGGCGCTCAGGGCGGACGGATCCAGGATGCGGGCCACGAAGGGCTGACGCCAGCGCTGTCCCGCGACGTCGTACCGGACCTCGGCATCGACGAGATCGCCGATGCGCCGCGCCCGCTCGAGGACGATCCCGATGTCCCCGACGCGTGTCTCACGCCCGACGGACGCCTCCGGCTGCCAGTCTCGCGGGTAGATCTCGCCGATGACCAGACCGTCCCGGAGGAGGTGCGCCGCGGCCGTCGCGGCGAACGCCGGTCCATCGGCCGGCTCGTTCAGGAGGTGGCTGAGGACGAGGACGGCATCGAATGTCCGCCCGAGGCGAACCGAGCGGGCATCAGCCAGGATTCCGGCGACGGTCGATGGCAGGGCCTCGAGCATGGCCGGTGCGTCGTCGATTCCGGTCACCTCGAAGCCGGCCGACGCGAGCGGACCAGCGATGCGCCCGGCTCCGCAGCCGATGTCGAGGACCGACGCGCCGGCCCGGAGCAGTCGCGCGATGACCGCGGCCTCGCCCGCCTCGGGGAGACGCCGGTAGAGCTCGACCGGGCTCCCGTCGTGGGCAACCGCGGCGTGCGCCTGCCGGCGTCGCGCGCCCGTGGCCGGCGCCTCAGCTCGATCGGTGATCTGCGGCCTCCGATGCGCTGCCTCTCGGAGTTGGCCCCTTGCCTCGCGGCTTCAGCGACGCGCGGTCCCGTTGCCCGGACCGGTCGGGGAACTCGTACTCGGCCCAGGGGTCATAGTCGACCTCGAGGGGCTCCTGCTCGGGTCGCTCGGCCTCCGGCACGTGGGTGAGATTCACGCGGACCCGATACCAGAGCGAGGAGCGGCCGCGCATCCCGTCGACCAGGACGTCCGCGGGCTCCAGGGCAGCCGCCGCGCTGGCGTGGCGGGCTTTCCAGCGCTCCAGCCCGGCGAGCGCTTCGTCCTTCGACTTCGCTCGCGAGATCTCGATGACCGGGACGCTGGACCGCCGACGGCCGGTCGGGGTGGGGCGCGAGGGCCGGGCGGGATCGCGGCCGGCGGCGCGCTCCTCCGCGCGCCGCTCCAGCTCCGACGCGAACCGCCGCTCCATCGCGGCGCGCTGCTTCTCGCGCTGGGCCTCGGCCTCGGCCGTGTCGTAGTCGGCGGCTGCGCGCCGCTGCTTCGATGGCTGGACCCGCGGCGGCTCGCCGGCCTGCTTCCGGTAGTTCGGCGGCCACGGCGCGTCGCCCTGGCCTTCGCGCTCGTGCTGCGCGGAGAGCTCCAGGAGCGCCTCGAGGGACCCGACCGCACCATCGATTCCCGCTCCCGGGTCGCCAATCTGGGCGAATCGCCGCGGGACCGTCGCAATCGTGAAGGTCTCGGCCTCGCAGGTCGGGACCTCGTCCCATGACATCGGGGTGGACACGCGAGCGTCGGGCAAGGGCCGGACCGAGTAGGCCGATGCGACGGTCCGGTCCTTGGCGTTCTGGTTGTAGTCGAGGAACACGCCGTGGCGCTCCTCCTTCCACCACTTGCTCGTCGCGATCTCGGGCGCCCGCCGCTCCACGTCCCGGGCGATCGCGAGCGCGGCCCGTCGGACCTCGGGATACGTCCAGCGAGGCTCGATCCGGACGTTGATATGGATGCCCCGCGATCCCGATGTCTTGGGCCAGCCGACCAGCCCGACGGCGGCCAGCGATTCCCGGGTCACCATCGCCACGTCGCGGATCTGGGCCCACTCGACGCCGGGCACCGGGTCGAGGTCGACCCGCAGCTCGTCGGGATGATCGAGGTCATCGGCCCGAACCGGATGCGGGTTCAGGTCGATGCAGCCGAGGTTGACGATCCAGGCGAGGCCGGCCGCGTCGTCCACGACGATCTCATCGGCGGTTCGCCCGCTCGGGAAGGACAGCGTCACGGTCCGCAGGAACTCGGGCAGGTTCGACGGCGCGCGCTTCTGGAAGAAGGCTTCGCCCGAGGCGCCGTTCACGAAGCGCTTCAGGGCCATCGGGCGTCCACCGGCTCCGGTGAGCGCGCCTGGGGCGACCGCGAGGTAGTAGCGGACGAGATCGAGCTTCGTGGCCCCGATCTCGGGGAAGAAGACCTTGTCTGGGTTGGTGATCGTGACCTCGTGACCCTCGACCTGGAGGGCTTCCGTCGGGTCGGCCATGGCACGATGCTATCCGGGGCCGGGCGTGGGGTGTCGATTCGGTCGCGGCCGGAACGTCGAATGGGTACGGTGGGACGTCCCGCCCATCCAGCACGAGGAGACCCGATGCGGTACGCGATCCTGATCTACGACGAGGGCACGGCCGACCCCAGCACGATCGCCCCTGGCTCCGAGGCCACCGAGCAGACGCACCGCGCGTACAACGCCTACACGAAGATGCTCATGGACCGCGGCGCGATGAAGGCCGGCGAGGCCCTCCAGCCCGTCACGACCGCGACCACGGTCCGGATCCGGGACGGCCAGACGCTCACCACGGACGGGCCGTTCGCGGAGACGAAGGAAGCGCTCGGCGGCTTCTACCTGATCGAGGCGGCGGACCTCGACGAGGCCCTCCAGCTCGCCGCGGCCTGCCCGGGCGCGACGTACGGCTCGATCGAGGTCCGGCCGATCGTCGACTTCAACCAGCCGGGCGGGATGGCCGGCTGACCGAGGCAACCGCCGCCCGCGAGGCCGTCGAGCGCCTGTTCCGCGAGGAATCGGGCCGGGCGGTCGCGACCCTCATCCGGGTCCTCGGCGACTTCGACCTCGCCGAGGAAGCGGTCCAGGACGCCTTCATCCGGGCCCTCGAGGTCTGGCCGGAGCGGGGCATCCCGGACAACCCGGGAGCGTGGATCACCACGACCGCCCGGAACCGTGCGGTCGATCGCATCCGGCGACATCGGCGGCTGACCGAGAAGACCGAGGAGCTTCGGCGCGAGGCCGAGCTGGATGCGGCCTCGAGCGACACGAGCCAGGGAGAGGAGGCGAGCCCAACGGACGGCATCGACGACCGGCTCCGCCTGATCTTCACGTGCTGCCACCCGGCGCTCGCCCCGGAAGCGCGAATCGCGCTCACCCTGCGGACCCTCGGCGGTCTCTCGACACCCGAGATCGCCCGGGCGTTCCTCGTGCCCGAGGTGACCCTCGCCCAGCGGCTCGTCCGTGCCAAGCGGAAGATCCGCGACGCCGGCATCCCCTATCGCGTCCCGCCCCCCGAGCAGCTGCCCGAGCGCCTCGACGGCGTCCTCCGCGTCCTCTACCTGATCTTCAACGAGGGCTACGGCGCGAGCGCTGGCGAGAGCCTCATCCGGACCGAGCTCTGCGCCGAGGCGATCCGGCTCGGGCGGGTCCTCGTCGGGCTCATGCCCGACGAGCCCGAGGCCCTCGGCGTCCTGGCCCTGATGCTGCTTCACGATGCCCGGCGCGACGCTCGGGTCAGTCCGGCCGGCGAGCTCGTCCTGCTCGCGGACCAGGACCGGGACCGCTGGGACCGCCGCGAGATCGGCGAAGGCCTGGAGCTGCTGGCCCGCGCCGTCCGGATGGGCCGGCCGGGCGCGTATCAGGTCCAGGCCGCGATCGCGGCGCTGCACGATCAGGTCGAGCGGCCCGAGGACACCGATTGGCGACAGGTCGCGGTCCTCTACGCCCGGCTCGCCGAGCTCCAGCCCTCGCCGGTCGTCGCGCTCAACCACGCCGTGGCGATCGCGATGGCCGACGGGCCCCGGGCGGGTCTCGATCGCCTCGCAGCCCTCGCCGCGGACGCGCGTCTGAGTAGGTATCCGTACTTCCACGCGGCTCGCGCCGACCTACTCCGCCGCGTCGGCGATCGCGCCGCCGCCGCCGCTGCCTATCGGTCCGCGCTCGAGCTGACCGTGAACGCCATCGAGCGGGCGTTCCTCGAGCGGCGCCTCGCGGAGGTGTCGGCCTAGCCCTCGGCACGGAACTGCAACGGCCCGATGAACGGCCACCGGCCCGCACGGCCGGTCCCGAGGGCCACGCTGCGAGATCGCACGGGAGGCTCGAGTGCGCTCACAGCTGCTGACCTGGGTCGTCCGGGGAGCGAGCTTCGCGATCGGCGTCGGGCTGGTCGCGATCGTCGCGTTCATCGCGATCTCCGCGCTCGACGTCGTGTTCCTCGTCTTCCTGGCGATCCTCCTCGGTGCGGGCCTCGAGCCGGTCGTCGCCTGGCTCCGGTCCCGCCTCCCGATCGGGCGGGCGATCTCGATCCTCATCGTGTACGTGCTGTTCCTCACGCTCGTCGTCGTCCTGGGCGTCGTCATCGTCCCGGCCGCGGCCACCCAGATCGAGCTCGCCGTCGCCCGCCTCCCGACGTTCCTCGAGAGCATCCGATCCGCGACCGCGGGCCTTCGGCCGGACGTCCTGGCGCAGGGCGTGAGCGGGCTGATCGATGCTGCCGAGCAGGTCCTCCACCCGCCGGCGCCGGATGCCGGCACGGTTGTCGGCGCATCCGTCGCCGTCGCCTCGGTCGTGGCCGCGGTCGTGACGCTGCTGACCCTCGTCTTCTTCTGGCTCACCGAACGATCGAGGCTCCAGCGCTATGCCCTGGCCTTCGTCCCCCGCCATCGTCGGGCCGGCATTCGCGATGGCTGGAACGAGGTCGAGACGCGGCTCGGGCTGTGGGTCAGGGGACAGCTGATCCTCATGGGCACGCTCGGCGTCCTCACGGGCATCGCCTACTCGCTGCTGGGGCTGCCCGCCGCGCTGCTGCTCGCGCTCATCGCGGCCCTGGCCGAGATCGTGCCGATCGCCGGCCCGCTCATCGGGGCGATCCCGGCCCTGCTCGTCGCCACGACGGTGTCGACCGAGACGGCGCTCCTGACGCTCGGGGTCTACGTCGCCATCCAGTTCATCGAGGGCAACGTCCTCGTCCCGATCGTCATGCGCAACGCCATCGGCCTGTCGCCGTTCCTCGTCGCGGTCTCGATCCTCACCGGGTTCACCGCCGGCGGTCCCCTCGGCGCGATCGTGGCCGTCCCCCTCGTCGCGGCCGTCGAAGCTGTCCTGGAGCGATTGCAGGCTCGGCGCATCCCGGTGCCCCTCGACCCGGCGGCCGTCGAGCCACCGAGCCCCGACGAGCGCGAGGCCCTGGAGGAGCGCGCGCCCGGCGCGCCGACGCCCAGACGACGGCGCCGGACGAAGAGCGATCGAGCCCGCGCGACCTGACGCGCCACCCGAGCGGCCACGAGCTCCGCCTCGAGCGGCGGCTCGAGCGGCTCAGTGCGTCGTTCGCTGCGCCCGGCCCTCCCAGATGACGTGCTCGGGCGTTTCGAGCTGGAAGGTCGAGTGGGCGATGTCGAAGTCGCCGGCCAGGCAATCGCTGAGGTGATCGATGAGCTGCCCCGGATCGGCATCCGGCCCGAGCACGACGTGGGCCGAGACGACGTTCATGCCGCTCGTGATCGTCCAGGCATGGAGGTCGTGGACGGCATCCACGCCGGGCGCTTCGAGGATGTGCCGCGTGACCTCGTCGACGTCGATGCCCTTCGGGGCCGCCTCCATGAGGACGTCGAACGTGTCGCGGAGGAGCCGCAGCGCCCGGGGCACGATGAGGAAGCCGATCAGCACCGCGGCGAGACCGTCGGCCTGCTGGAAGCCGGTCGCCGCGTCGATCACGCCGGCGACGAGCACCGCGCCCGCGCCCAGGCTGTCGCCGATGAGCTCGAGGTACGCGCCGCGCAGGGTCAGGCTCTGCGATTGCCCGCCATGCAGCACCCGAAGCGAGAGCAGGTTCGCGATGAGCGCGCCAGCCGCGACGACCGCCATGACCGGGCCGTCGACCGCCTCGGGCTGGAGGACGCGGAGCACGCCCTGCCAGATGACGAAGGCCGAGACGGCCAGCAGCAGGACCGCGTTGAGGTTCGCCGCGAGGACCTCCAACCGGAACAGCCCGAAGCTCCGGCTGCGATCCGTCGCCCGGCGGGCGATCCACACCGCGAGGGCCGACATGCTCATCCCGGAGACATCCGCCGCGACGTGCCCCGCGTCGGCCAGCAGCGACAGCGAGTGGCTCGCAGCCGCGGCGAGGAGCTCGACGACGAGGACCAGCGAGGTGAGGCCGAGGGCGGCCAGCAGGGCCCGCTGGCTGCGTCCGGCGGCGCTCGTCACGCCGCGAGCCACCGGACGGCGAGGACGACGACGGCACCCACGCCGGCGAGCGCCACGAGCGCCGGCCCACGGCGAGGGTCGTGGTGCTGGGCCTCGGGCAGGAGGTGGCCCGCGCCGACCGCGATGAAGACCCCCGCCACCGCGGCCAGCAGGAGCCCGAGGGCGTGTGGCGGGATCGTGACCAGCAGGCTCAGTGCCGCGCCCACCGGCGGCGCGATGGCGTCGAGCACGAGCAGGACGACCGCGAGCCGGACGCCGCGAGCCGCCTCGAGGGCGAGCGCCACGACGTTCATCCCATCGGCGAAGTCGTGCGCGAGGACAGCCAGCAGCACGATGAACCCGATCGATGCCTGGGCCTGGAACGCAAGGCCGATGGCCACCCCGTCGAGGGTGCTGTGAAGGATCAGGCTCAGCGGGGGCAGGATCGCGAGGTACCCGGGCGCGGTGACGGCCGGCCCGGTCACCGGCGAGATCCGGGCGTCAGCCGCGCCCGCCACGGGGGCGGGCGGATCGTCGGGGTGAGGATGGTCCTCGTCGCCGGCGTGCTCGAAGCTCGACTGATGGAGGAACGCCTCGACGAGGCTGAAGCCCAGGTACCCGACCACGGCCGCGACCCCGGCCTGGATCGCCGCATCGGGCCCGACGAGCTCGAGGCCCTCGGGCAGGAGGTCGGACACGGCGGTCGCCACCACGACCCCGGCGGCCAGGGCCATGAACACGTGGAGTCGATGCCGCAGCCGGAGCGCGGCGAAGCCGCCCGCGAGGGTCGAGAAGAACGGCAGGAATGCGGCGGGATTCACGTGCCCCGCATCGTAGATGGCGCCACGGTCCCGCCGGCACCCCGGGCGGGTGCGTGAGGTGCGGGGATCAGCGGCTGGCGATCACCCGGTTCCGGCCGGCGCGTGCGGCCGCCGCGAGGGCCGACTCGGCGGCCTCGAGGGCCGTCGGGATCGCGTCCTCGTCCCGTCCGATCGCGGCACAGCCCGCGGACGCGGTGACCCAGACCGGCTCGCCCCGAGGTCCGTCGAAGCGCGTCGCCTGGACCTCGAGCCGGACCCGTTCGGCCCGCCGGGCGGCCTCGCCGATCGGCGCGCCTTCGACGACCACGGCGAAGCGTCCGAGCCCACGCCGCGTGACCGGGTCCGTCGACCGGAAGGAGCCCTCGATGATCGAGCCCAGGGCGTCCGCGACTCGATCTCGAAATCGGTCTCCGTGCTCGTCGGCCAGCTCGTCGACCCGATCGAGCTCGAAGCAGACGATCGAGCCGACCTCTTCGTCGTCCCCGGTGGACCGAACCCGGCGCTCGATGAATCCCACGAGCGGGTCCGGAGGAGCCGGCAGCAGCTCGAGCGGGCCGCGCGCGCCGAAGACGGCTCGAAGCGGCTGGGGCGAGGCGGCGCGAGCCCCCCGGTCGGGACGCAGCATCGACACGCCCGCAGGATCGCGCCCGAGCGCGACCCCGAGACATAGCCGAATGGTCAGGATTGCGTGGGAAAGAGGGGAACGGTGGCGGCTAGGACGATTCCGGGGTCGCGACCGGTCGGGCCAGGATCCGCGGGATCGCCGCCGCGAGGAGTCCGCCGACCACCCCCAGGCCCAGGAGCCAGACGCGGATCTCGGGCGGGATCGCCAGGCCGATCACGGTGTCGACGCTGACATCGCCCGGCCCGAGCAGGAGCGCGGCGATCGCCCCAGAGACCAGGGCGAGCGGGAACTCGAAGCCGTTGTCCCGGTTGAAGAACCCCCGCGGCCAGTGGGCCCTGAAGATGATCACCATGCTCTGGCCGACGATGACCATCGCCGCGAGCGGCGTCAGGAAGCCGATCGCGAGCGCCAGGCCGCCGACCAGCTCGGCCCCCGCAGCGATCGCGGCGAACAGCCAGGGGGGCCGGAAGCCCATCCGGACCATGACGGCGACCCAGCCGCCGAAGCCCGAGCCGCCCCACCAGCCGAACACCTTCTGGGCGCCGTGCGCGGCAAAGATCAGGCCGACGCCGAGCCGCAGGACGAGCACGGCGGCGTCGAACGTGGGCATCGGCGAGGTCCTCCTCCGGGTCGGCAACGCGGTTGGTCGTTGCGCGCGCAACTACTCGGACGGTAGCACGACACGCCTGCAGACACTCGATGGGGAGGGAGTGGAGCCGACACTCGGATTTGAACCGAGGACCTGCTGTTTACGAAACAGCTGCTCTACCGCTGAGCTATGTCGGCCCGGAGGCCGGAGTCTACCCGGCCTCGCCCCCACGATCCAGAGCGGGCGATTCGCGCAGGCGGGCCCGCAGGGCAATCGGGGGCGTCTCGGGAGTCCAGGCCGCCTGCTCCATGAGAACGCGACGTCCTCGCACCGGCGCGCCCTCGCGCCACAGGCTCGCGAGGGCGCGCGCCTCG
>DASUHU010000163.1:0-3550 GCA_036273395.1 Candidatus Limnocylindrales bacterium | reverse complement strand
ATCTCCGGAGAGGCGCCGGATCGGCTCCGGATGGGCTGGCTCAAGCTGTTCGCCGACGGCACCCTCAGCTCGGGAACTGCGGCGCTGTCCCAACCGAATGCCGAGGGAAGCCGCGGCCTGTTCACCACACCGCCCGAGGTGCTCGGCTCGCTGGCGGCACACGCGGCGTCGGCAGGCATCGCGACGCAGATCCATGCCATCGGCGACGCCGCGGTCCACGCCGCGCTCGTCGCGCTCGCGCCAACCGGCTCGCTCGTGCCGGCGATGCCGCGCGTCGAGCACGTCCAGCTGTGCGACGTCGCCGATCGGCCACGGTTCGCGGCGAGCGGCATCGCAGCGTCCGTGCAGCCGGTCCACCTGCGCGAGGACGCGGCGACCGCACGACGCGCCTGGGGCGACCGCGCCGAGCGCGACGGCTACGCCTGGCGCAGCCTCCTCGACGCCGGGGCCACGCTCGCGTTCGGGACGGATGCGCCGGTCGAGCCATTCGATCCCTGGCCCGGCATCGCGATGAGCGTCCTCCGGCGCGCGCCCGAGTGGCGCGACGAGATCGACACCTTCGGGCCAGGGGAGGCCCTGTCGCTCGAGCAGGCGCTGCGAGCCGCGACGATCGGCCCGGCCGCGCTCGCCCGGGAACCCGATCGCGGCCGGCTCGTGCCGGGCGCCGCCGCCGATCTCATCGTCCTGCCCGCGGCGCCGGGACCGAGCGGCAGCGCGGAGCGCGAGGAGGGCGAGGCAGCGGCCGCGCCATTCGCGAACGTCCGACCCAGGCTCGTCCTCGTCGACGGCGAGCCGGTGATCGAGCGCTAGGCCGAGGGGTCGCCTCGCCGGTCGCGCGGCGGCGGTTCGTCGATCGAACGCTCGCCGCCACTCCGACCGCGGCTTTCCTCTTCCTCCGGGCCCAGCTCCCGCCAGGCATCCGCGAACAGTCCGTTGAGCGTCCGCCCGGTCGAGGGAAAGGCGTGGATCGTCGCGGCCAGGGTCTCGAGGGGGACGCGCGCCTGGATCGCCAGGACGCACTCGTGGATCGCCGCCGACGCGTCGGGACAGGCCATCGCCGCGCCGACGAGGGTCAGCGTCGAGCGGTCGACGACGATCGTCACGTGGCCGCGCTTGGCCTGGACGCCGTAGCCGCGCACGGAGGTCGCGAAGTCCGCGACGTACTCGACCGCATCGATCCCGTCGGCCCTCGCCTGCTCGAGCGAGACCCCGACGAACGCCGCCTCGGGATCGGTGTACGTGGCTCGCGGCAGCGCCCGATAGTCCGGCCGGACGTCCTCGCCGAGGGCCATCCGGATCGCGAGCTCGCCCTGGTAGTGGGCCTGATGGGTGTGGAGCTCCGGGCCGGCCGGATCGCCGATGACCCACAGCCCGTCCGCGACGCGCAGCCGGCCGTCGCGGGGGAACGGCGTTCGACCCGTGGCGTCGACGCCGTACGCCTCGAGGCCCAGGTCCTCCAGCGGGAACTCCCGCCCGACCGCGAGCAGGATGGCGTGGCCCTCGGCCGAGCCGCCGTCGGAGAGATCGATCAGGTGGGCGCCGTCACGCCCCGCGCCGGCTCTCGCTCCCGTGGCCCGGACCCCGAGCCGGACATCGACCCCATCGTCGCGCAGCGTCGCGGCGACCACCTCGGAGTTGCGGGGATGGTCCGTGGGGGTGAGCCGGTCGCCGGACTGGACGATCGTCACCGGCACGCCGAACCGGGCGTAGACCTGGGCCAGCTCGCAACCCGTGGGACCGCCGCCGAGGACGAGGAGGCTCTTCGGCAGCTCCCGCGCGAGCGTCGCCTCGCGATTGGTCCAGACCGGGACCTGCTCGAGCCCCGGGATCGGCGGATGACGCGAGGTCGAGCCGACCGCGACGACGAGGTCGGGGGCCCGGAGCTCGTGCCGGGCGCCGTCGTGGCGGACCTCGACGATGCCGCGCTCCACGACCCGGGCGTCGCCGCGGTAGCAGGCCGCGCCGGCGGCCTCGAGCCCGCGGACGTGGGACCCGTCGTCCGGCTCGGCCGCGTCGAGCGGGCGGTTGACCATCCAGTCGCGGCGCTCGCTGGCCTGCTGCCACGTCCACGTCGCGGCGTTGGCGTGATGCCGCTCGGCCGAGTCGAGGAGGGCCTTCGAGGGGATGCAGCCGATGTGCGGGCAGCTGCCCCCGAACCACTGGCGGTCCACGATCGCGACCCGTGCCCCGCGGCGCCGAGCCTCGTACGCGGCGGCCTCGCCGGCCGGCCCGGCCCCGATGATCACGAAGTCGAACGGCTCGTCGCCGACGCGCTGCCCGGGCTGCTGCACGGGCGGATTGTGCCGGGTCAGGCGGAGTCCCGGCGCTGGCGCCACGCCTCGTACAGGAGAACCCCCGCCGCGACCGACACGTTGAGGCTGTCCGCGACGCCCTCCATCGGCAGTCGGACGCTCTCGACCGCGGGTCCCCGCCACGTCGTCGACAGGCCGGTTGCCTCGCTCCCGAGCACGAGCGCCACCGGACCTCGCAGGTCCGCCTCGACGTGGAGGGTCGGCGCGTCGACTCGTGCCGCCACGAGCCGCAGTCCGTGGTCGTTGACCCAGTCGATTGCGGCCGGCCCGGACGCTGCGGCGAGCGGGACGCCGAAGACGGTCCCGACGCTGGCTCGGATGACGTTCGGGTTGAACAGGTCCGTCCCACCGATCGCGACGACCGCATCGACCCCGACCGCGTCCGCGGAGCGGAGGATCGCCCCGAGGTTCCCGGGCTTCTCGACGTCCTCGGTGATGACGACGAGCGGATCCGGGCGGAGCTTGACGTCCGACAGCTCGACGCGGCGCGGCCGTACGACGAGCACGAGACCGTCACTCCGGTCGCCGTACGCGAGCCGGGCGTTGGCCCGGGGCGAGATCTCCGCGAGCCGGTCGGCGTGGTGGCGCCGGAGCCGCTCCAGCGCGGCCCGAGCGTCCTCGCTCGTCGCGAGCTCGGGGCAGACGAAGGCCTGATCGAGCGCCACCCCGGCCTCGAGCGCGCGGCGGGCCTCGCGCGCTCCGTCCACGAGGGTGAGGCCCGTCCGATCGCGATCCCGGCGCGTCCGAAGACCGAGCGCAGCCTGGATCCGGGGGTTGGCCGGGCTCTCGATCAGCTCGGGTCGGCGTGGTCTGTCCGATGGGTGCGGCACGCCGCCATCGTGGCGCACTCGACCCGCCGCCGCCGGCTCGTCAGGCAGTGGGTCCGCCGCCGAGTCGGATCGCCCAGCCGAGGCGCAGCTCCGCGCCGGACTCGGCATGGACGCCGAGCGCCACGCTCTCCGTCCTCCCGGCCGCCGCTGGGCCGAGCGACGCGCGAACCAGCGCCGCGAGCTCCGAGGGCTCGAGGCCGGTCGTGTGAGCCGTCACGAGCGCGAAGGTGCCCGGCGCCGCGACGCCGGCGACCGCCTCGAGGAGACGCTCGAGGTCGTCCCGGAGCCGGAAGCGAGCGCCGCCACTCCGCCCGAAGCTCGGCGGATCGATGACCAGGCCGTCATACCGCCGGCCGCGGCGGGCCTCGCGCTCCACGAAGGCCAGGGCGTCGTCGACGATCCAGCGGA
>DASUHU010000162.1:0-4315 GCA_036273395.1 Candidatus Limnocylindrales bacterium | reverse complement strand
ACCTCGGCATCCGATCCAGGGGCCTGGGCCTCGAGCTGCCCGATCTGATTCCGCACGTCGAGGATCTGGCGCTTCAGCGAGTCCTGCTGATCCTGCAGGCCGAGGGCCGTCTCGATGAGGGCCGAGCTCTCCTGGGTCGTGTAGCGGACCCGGGGTCCCTCGGCCGCGAGCTGGGCAGCAATGAGAAAGCCCAGGACGAGCAGGGCGATCGCGAGCGTGACCTGCCAGCTGGGGATCGCCCGGATCCGGGAGCGGATGGCGGTCACCGCCGCGGTCGTCACGGCTCGGGCCTCGTCCGCTCGCGCATGGCCAGCGCGGCACCCCCGAGGCCGACCCCCACGAGCCCGAGCAGCACGAGGACCCAGGCGAGGCTGCCGGCCGACGGGCCACTGCTTCCGCTTGCGCCGCCCGAACCCAGAAGCCCGCTCGAACCGGGCCCCCCGGGCGCCGCTCCGCCGCCGGCAGCGCCCGTGCCCCAGCCCGGCGGCACCGGCCCGGCCGGAGCCGGGCGGGGCCCGAACGGGCCCGGGGCCGGCGCGTGGAGATCGGCCAGCCAGGCCGCCTCGAAGGCCGCCGTGTCGACCCCGATCCCGGCGGTGAACGCCTCATCGTCACCAACCCCCCTGGCATAGCTCCGGATCAGCGTCACGAGCCGGTCCCGGCCGTAGCGCCGGACCATGAAGTCGACCGCCGACACGGACTCCGAGTACGCCAGCGAGAACCGGTCCGCCGACGTCGGGAACTGGCCCGACAGCGACGACAGCGGCATGAGGCTGCGGTCGGCTGCGGCTTCCTCGACCGCCTGCCGATCCGCGTCGTCGTAGCCCTGGGAGAGGTACACGGCCAGGCCCTCGTTGAGCCAGTGGAGGGGCTCGTGATAGGGGTTGTCGGTCGCCGTCGCGAAGACGAGGTGCGTGAGCTCGTGGGGAATGACGATCCCGACCCAGGCATCTGTGAGGTCCGCGGCACCGATGTCCGCGAACAGCGTCCGAATCTCCGGGAAGGCCACCCCGCCGACATTCTCGCGGGTGCTCGGCCCGAGCATCTGGTACATCGCCGTCTGGTCGTCGTAGACGTAGAAGTCGATCGGCTGGGTCTCGCTGACGCCCAGCAGTTGCGAGGCCTGCTGGATGGCGTTCTGGGCGATGTCGAGCGCGTGCTGCCCGAACGCCCGATCGCCCTGGACCCAGTGGACCGTCACGAGCGAGCCGCTCAGCGTCTGCCACTCGAAGCGGCTGTCCGCGTAGCGCACCGTGGCGCTCGGACCCGTGACCTGGCTCCCGTCGGAGAGCGTCACCCGGAAGGCGAGCGTGACGAGCGTATTGGCGATCAGGGCGCCGGACGGCGTGTCGAACCGGTAGGTCAGCGTCTGGGCACCCGTCCCGGGGATCTCGACCGGGTCGACGAACGTCCGCTCGCTGCCCTCGGTGGTGACGAGCGCCTCGAGGCGAGCTGCGCCGGGCGGCAAGGTCACGGCCTCCCGCAGCGTGATCGCCGTCAGGAACTGCGACGTGGCGGTGGGCGGCTCGAAGGTCGGGGCGTCCGCTGCGCGAACCGTCGCGGCCGAGCCGAACAGCAGCCCGGAGGCCGCGGCCAGGATCACGACCCCCAGGCGCATCGATCTCACGGCGCCCACGCGAGCCCGGCGAAGCGCGTGAATCCCAGGCCGTTCTGCTGGTCGCCGAGGAGTCCCGTGCGGCTCAGCGCCCAGGCATCGCCGTAGGCCAGCGGCACGACCGGCACGTCGCTCTTGAGGATCCCGAGCGCGGCGTCGAAATCGGACGCACCGGCACCCGGGGCCTGCAGCGCTACGTCGACCGCGTGATCGAACGATGTCGATGACCAGTGACCGACGTTGCTCGCGCTGTTGCTCGCGAGGAGAACGCCCAGGAAGTCATTCGCGCCGGGATAGTCCGCGATCCAGCCCTGCTCCCACATCGCCGGCGGATCGGTCGCGAGGAGGTTCGACTGGTCGGCGTCGTCCTCGATCCGGATGTCGAGCCCGAGCTCGCGCTTCAGGTCCGCGGCGATGCCCTCGGCGAACGGCGCGCCCGCGGCGGCCAGCGTGATCGGGCCAAGGCCCGCGCCGCCCGGGTGGCCGGCCGCGGCGAGCTGGGCCCGAGCCTGGTCCGGGTCATACGCCGGCAGCCAGGATGCCTCGCCCCGGCCGGGGATGCCGTCCGGGACCATGCTGGTCGCCGACCGCTCTCCCGGGATCGCCGCGAGCGTCACGATCCTCGACCAATCGACGGCCCAGGCCACGGCTCGCCGCATCCGAATGTCGTCGAACGGCGGGCGGTCGGTGGTGAACCCGAGGTACGTCAGCGACAGCTCCGGGACCGTCCGGAGCTGCGGCCCGAGCGTCGCGTCGTAGGCGATCCACGAGGCGTCGTTCGCGGCGATCTGGATCGAATCCACCGTCCCGTCGGAGAACGCGTCGACCGGGCTCCGGCCGCCGATGTCGAACAGGACCTGGACGGTCTGGATCGCCGGCGGCCCGGCCCAGTAGTCGGGGTTCGCCATGAGCGTGACGCCGCTGGAGTCGCCCGACGCGATCGAGTAGCCGCCGGACACCACCTGGTCGGTTGCGGGGATGGGCTGGTGGTCGCGCCAGACCGAGGGCGGCACGACGCCGAAGCTGGGTGACGCGACGATCGAGGGGAGGTCCGAGCCGGGCCGATCGAGCGTCACGACGACCGCGCCATCGACGGCGTGGATGCCCACGGCCGACGGGTCGGAGGAGCGGCCGGCGAGTCGATCGGCGACGCCGCTCACGTCCAGCAGCAGCGCGGACAGGGGCGAGGGCGCCTTCGGGTCGACGAGCCGGAGCCAGCTCCCGACCACGTCGGCGGCGGTGATCGGGGTGCCATCGGAGAAGCGGGCGTTCGGGCGGAGGTGGAACGTGACCCGGCGGCCGTCCGCCGACACGTCCCAGGACGCGGCGAGGGCCGGCCGCAGGTCGAGGTTGGCGTCGAACGCCGTCAGCGGCTCGTACAGCTGGGCGGTGATCCCCGCGGTATCGATATCGCCCTCGGCGGCCGGATCGAGGGTGCTCGGGGGGTTGGCGAAGACCTTGACGTCGGTCCGGGTGGCCGCCCGGCCCGGAAGCGGGGCGACCGCGATCGCGGCGACCAGCCCGATCGCGAGGAGCGCGGCACCGAAGGCGGCCGGGCGACGAGCGGGAAGGGTGCCGCGCACGAGCGGAGTATGGCGCGGTGCGCGCGCACGTCGGGCAGAAAGAGACCCCGCGGCGCACCGCCGGGGGAACGATGCGACGTCGCGGGGTCCCTTCGGACATGGAAAACGTGGTTCGGGCGATCTCGTTAGGCTCGATCCGGACCGAACGTTCGGAATCGCCGCATCCCCCAGGCAACCGTCCCATCGACTCGTGACCCTCCGCCTGCGCGACACGCTGAGCCGCTCCATCCGGGCCGTCGAGCCGCTGGAGCCCGGGCGGATCCGGATGTACTCGTGCGGGCCGACGGTCTACCGCTTCGCCCACGTCGGCAACCTCCGGACCTTCCTGCTTGCCGACCTCATCCGCCGGGCCCTGCTGTTCCACGGCCTCGAGGTCCTCGCCGTCCAGAACATCACCGACGTCGGCCACATGCGCGACGACACGTCGGGCCTCGGCGAGGACCGGATGCTCATCGCGGCCGGCCTCGAAGGCCGGTCCTCGGCCGAGATCGCCGATGCCTACGAGGCGGCATTCCACGAGGACGCCGCGCTCCTGAACCTGCTGCCCGCGCACGTCTTCCCACGCGCGACCGAGCACATCCCCCAGATGGTCGCCCTGGCCGAGCGACTCCAGGACCTGGGCCACGCCTACGTCTCGGGTCAGGGCAACGTCTACTACGACGTCGCCTCGTTCCCGCCGTACGGCCGGCTCTCGGGCAACACCCTCGATGAGCTCCGGGCGGGTCACCGAGGCGAGGTGGAATCGGACAAGCGCGACCCGGCCGACTTCGCCCTGTGGAAGACCGCCGGGCCGGGTCGCGCCCTGGCCTGGGAGACGCCGCGCTGGGGTCGCGGCTTCCCGGGCTGGCACCTCGAATGCTCGGCCATGGCCCTCGAGCACCTCGGACCGCACTTCGACATCCACACCGGCGGCGAGGACAACGTCTTCCCCCATCACGAGGACGAGATCGCCCAGTCCGCCCCGATCGTCGGCGGCCCGCCGGCGTCGCTCTGGGTCCACGGCGCGCATCTGCTCATGGCGGGCCGGAAGATGGCCAAGTCCGCGGGCAACTTCCAGCGGATCACCGAGCTTGTGGATGCCGGGGTCGAGCCGCTCGCCTTCCGGTACCTCTGCCTG
>DASUHU010000161.1:0-9611 GCA_036273395.1 Candidatus Limnocylindrales bacterium | reverse complement strand
CCGGATCATCGACTTCAGCCTGTCGAACTGCGTCAACTCGGACATCGATGACGTCCTCGTCCTGACCCAGTACAACCCGCGCTCGCTCAACGACCACATCGGGCTCGGCCGGCCGTGGGACCTCGACCGCAACAGCGGCGGCGTCCGGCTCCTCCAGCCGTACATCGCCCGGGGCCGGGTCGCGGAGTGGTACCGGGGCACGGCCGACGCGGTCCTCCGGAACCTCAACGTCATCGAGCACTCGGACGCGGACACCGTCCTGGTCCTGGCCGGCGATCACATCTACAAGATGGATTACCAGCCGTTCGTCCAGGCCCACCGCCGGCACCGGGCCGATGTCACGATCGCGGTCCGCCGCGTGCCCCTCGCCGACGCGTCGCGGATGGGGATCCTGGCGATGGACGACGGCGATCGGATCGTCGACTGGCAGGAGAAGCCCAAGCAGCCCAAGAGCGATCTCGCCTCGATGGGCGTCTACGTCTTCAGCAAGCGGGCCCTCCGGCGCTGGCTCGCCGAGGACCTCCACGACTTCGGCGGGAACGTCGTCCCGGCGATGCTCGACGGCGGGGCCAGGGTGTTCGGCTACCGGTTCAACGGCTACTGGCAGGACGTCGGGACGATCCAGTCGTACTGGGAGGCCAACATGGACCTCCTGAAGGACCGGCCCGAGCTCGACCTGTACGACAAGGAATGGCTCATCCATACCCGCTCGGAGGAGCGGGCGCCGGCGAAGGTCGGGCCGACGGCCCAGATCCATCGGAGCCTCATCAGCCACGGCTGCATCATCGATGGCACCGTCGTGAACTCCGTCCTGTCGCCCGGGGTCCGGGTCGATGTCGGGGCGGTCGTCCGCGACTCGATCGTCATGTTCGACTCGGTGATCCGGGCCGGCGCGGTCATCGACCGGGCCATCCTCGACAAGGAGGTCGTGGTCGGCCAGGGCGCGATCGTGGGCGAGGGGCCGTACGACGCGCCGCCCAACAAGCAGGAGCCGGGCCGGCTCAACACCGGGATCACGGTGGTCGGCAAGCAGAGCGTCGTCCCGCGCGGGGCGCGCCTCGGGCGGAACGTGAAGGTCGCGAGCGAGGTCCGCAGCGCCGACTTCCCGAGCCGGATCGTGCGGGCCGGGGAGTCCGTCGACGGAACCGCGCCCCGGCGGCGAGCGATCGAGGCGAGGGAGGTCCGCGCGGCCGAATCGGCGGGTTGAACGCGGAGGGCCGGTAGACTCCCGGCATGCCTCCCCGTCCCGACGACGTCGAGCGCTGGCTGGCGTCGCTCGGGCTCGAACCCGGTCATCGCTCCGAGCGTGAGGGCGTCGCGGCCTGGGACGTCGCGCTCGACGGCCGTCGCCGGCACGACCTCCGGGTCACGGTGATCCTGGAGCCGACGCTCGGCGTCATCGCCTGGGCTCACCTCGCGCCGCCGATCGGCGACGGCCTCCGGAAGGCCTATCGGACGCTCCTCCGCTGGAATGACGAGTTCCCGCTCGCGAAGTTCTCGGTCGCGGACGACGGCCGGCCGATCCTCGCGGTCGAGATCCCGGAACGCTGGGCCGACGCCGACGAGCTGGGCCTCGCCCTCGCCCGGATCAGCGCGATCGCCGACCGGATCTTCGACGAGACGCGGGAGTGGCTCTGGATCGGCGGTCGCGTGCCGAAGGGCTACGCCGACCGGCCGGGCCGGACGGCGCTCGTCGATCGCTACGCCGAGCGCCTCGGCGAGCTCGTGCCGGCCGAGGCGACGTGAGCCGACGTCCGACCCGGATCGTCCGACCGCTCGCGGCGGCGATCGTGGCGGCCGGCATCGCCTTCGGGTCGGCCGGCCTAGGCGACCTCGCGCCGATCGCGCCGGTCAGCGTCCTGGCCGCGACCCCGAGCCTGACCCTCGTCACGAAGTCGAGCTACGTGGTCCAGCCCGCGACCGGCAGCGTCGCGATCAGCGTCCGGATCACGGCCACGAACCACCTCCACGACACCGTCACGAGGCGCTACTTCTACCGGACCGCGCCGCTCGCGGTCCTGCCCGACACCTCGGGCTTCAAGCTCAAGGCGAGCGGTGGCTCGCCGTCGGTCGGGGTCTCCAGGCGGACCTCCACCTACACGCTCCTGCGGCTGGACTTCGGGGCGAATCTCGCCGCCGGGGCCAGCCGCTCGATGACGCTGACCTTCAGCCTCAAGGACCCCGGCGGCGCGCCCGACCGGCCGATCCGCATCTCGCCCTCGCTCGTGTCGTTCTACGCCTGGGCCTATGGCACGGCGTCGACACCCGGCTCGACCGTCTCGGTCACGCTGCCCGCCGGGTACGACACGACGATCGGCCGAGGGCCGATGACCGGCCCGACCACCGACGCAGCCGGGAACCAGACCTGGACCAGCGCCACCCTCGCCGACGCGCTGTCGTTCGTGGCCGATGTGAGCGCCGATCGGCCCTCGTCGTACGTCGACTCGACGCAGTCCGTCTCGATCGGCGGCGTGGCGGCCCACCTCCAGCTCCAGGCCTGGCCCGATGACACGGCCTGGCGGACCCGGGTCTCGAAGCTCCTCGGCCAGGCCCTCCCGACGCTGTCCACCGACCTCGGGCTGCCGTGGCCGGCGAACGAGGACCCCCTGACCGTCCAGGAGGCGCTCGTCCGGACGACGGGCGGCTATGCCGGCCTGTTCGACCCCTCGCGGCACCTGATCCAGATCGCCTACGCCGCGCCGCCCGGCGTCGTCCTGCACGAGGCCGCCCACGCCTGGCTGAACGGCAATCTCCTCGCCGATCGCTGGGCCGCGGAGGCCTTCGCCTCGTACTACGCCTCGGTCGCGGCCACCCAGCTCCGCGTGACCATCGCGTCACCCGTCATGACCCCGGCCGAGCAGGCCGCGGCGATCCCGCTCAATGCCTGGGGCGCCGTCGGGTCCGAGCTCGCGGCAACCGAGGCCTATGGCTACGCGGCCTCGTACCAGCTCGCCCAGGCCATCGCCGAGCGCGCCGGCGCAAGCGGCCTCCAGAAGGTCTGGCAGCAGGCGGCCGCGGGCCTCGGCGCCTACCAGCCGCCGGCGGGCCCGACCGAGGCCGGCGCCGGGCCGCCCGACTGGCGAGCCCTCCTGGACCTCCTCGAGGACGACACCGGCCAGACCTACGTCGACCTGTGGCGGACCTGGGTCGTCCGACCGCAGGACGTGGACGCGCTCGACGCCCGCGCCGCGGCACGCGCGGCCTACGGCAAGGCTGTCTCGGATGCCAGCCCGTGGGCCCTCCCGGCCACGGTCCGCGGCGCGATGCGGACGTGGTCGTTCGCCGAGGCCACGCAGCAGCTCGCCGACGTCGAAACCGTGCTCGGCGAGCGGAACGCGCTCCAGCGCGAGGCCGGGAACGACGGCCTCCAGCTGCCGGCGACCCTGCGGCGCGACTTCGAGGCGGGCCGGCTATCGGACGCCGACGCGGAGGCCGCACTCGAGCTGACGACCGTCCGGGCGATCCAGGGGGCGACCCAGGCGCGCCTCTCGCAGCCCGACGCCCTCCAGGCGTTCGGCCTGTTCGGCGTGGCGCCCGACGACGACCTCGCCGCGGCCCGGGACGAGCTCGCCTCGGGCGATCTCGGCCAGGCGATGGCCGCGGCGACGAGCGCCCGGAACGACTGGCTGAGCGCCGCGGGCGTGGGCCGCGGCCGGCTCCTCGGAGCCGGGCTCCTCGCGCTGGCCCTGGTCCTGTTCGGGAGCCTGCTCTGGACCCGGCGCCGGCGGGCGGGCGCCTCGACGACGCCCCTCACCCCGGTGCCGGCCGATGCCCCCAGCTCGCCCGAGCCGGAGGACCCGATCGCGGGGTCGGCTCGATAGACTCTCTCGACCACACGAGGAGGCGCATGGCGATCCGGCGAGCGAAGCCGAGCTGGGAGATCCTGTCGGGCGACTCGGCCGACGTCTACTTCGCGCGCGCCGAGCGGATCCTCAAGCGCGAGGGCCTCGACCCCGTCGTGTCGATGGAGGTCTTCGCCCGGCAGTCCGCGATCCTGTGCGGGATCGATGAGGCCAAGAACCTCCTCGGCCATGTCCTGGCCGACGCCGATCCCGCCGAGACGATGCTCGAGGCGCTCGACGATGGCGACCCCATCGAGCCCAAGGAGGTCGTGCTCCGGATCACCGCCCGCTACCGGGTCTTCGGGCTGTACGAGACGGCGATCCTGGGGATGATGGCCCAGCAGACCGGCGGGGCGACCGCGGCGCGGGAGTGCGTCGAGGTCGCGGCGCCCGCGCCGGTCATCTCGTTCGGGGCCCGGCACGTCCACCCCGACGTCACCGACATCCTGGACTACGCCGCGATCGTCGGCGGCTGCGTTGGCGCGTCGACACCGGCAGGGGCGCGGCTCGCCGGTCTCAGCCCGACCGGCACGATGCCCCACTCGCTCGTGCTGATCTTCGGCGACACGGTCCGGGCGGCTCAGGCCTTCGATCGCGACCTCGAGCCCGACGTGCCGCGCATCGTCCTCGTCGACACGTTCAAGGACGAGGCCGAGGAGGCACTCCGGGTGGCCGAGGCCCTCGGGGATCGGCTGTACGGCATCCGGCTCGACACGCCGGCCGAGCGCGGCCGCGTGACCGCCGAGCTCGTCCGGGAGGTCCGGGCCCGGCTCGACCAGGCCGGCCATCCCGGCGTGAAGATCGTCGTGTCGGGCGGCTTGACGCCCGAGCGGATCTCGTACTTCAAGGAGGCCGGCGCACTCGTGGACTCGTATGCCGTGGGGTCGTACATCAGCGGCGCCTCGCCGATCGACTTCACCGGCGACATCAAGGAGATCGACGGGCGGCCGATCGCGAAGCGCGGCCGGATCCCGGGGCGGACGGCGAGCCCGCGCCTGCGGACCGTCGATCTCGCCGAGTTCCGCGAGGTGCCGGTCGGCTGACCGTCATGGCTTCACCCGGCGACCGCGACGAGGCGCGCGATCCAGCACAGCCGCCAGGCTCCCGGCCCGATCCCGACGAGGCAGCGCCGCCCGATCCAGATCGGGAGAGCCCCTACGAGCTGCTCCAGCGAGGCCACGCCCTCATCCGGCGGCGGCACCACGCCCAGGCCGCGATCGTCCTCGAGCGCGCGGCTCGGGCCGAGCCCGGCAAGGGCTCGATCCTGGAGCCGCTCGGGCGGGCGTACCACCACAGCGGCCAGTTCGAGCGGGCGCGGGAGACGTTCGAGGCCCTGCTCGAGGTCGATCCCTCGGCCCACTGGGCCCACTTCGCGCTCTCGGAGAGCCTGCGGAAGCTCGGCCGGATCGACGAGGCCCGGACGCACCTCAAGCTCGCGGTCGCCCTCAGCCCGACCTCGGAGCTGTACCGCCGGGCGCTGCGGCGGATCGAGGACCTCTCGCCGCCGGCTGCGTAGGACGCCCGCGCGGCCGCCCCGCCCCGACCGCGCTCAATGGTCGCGCAGCTGGCTCACCCACAGCAGCCCGACGATCGACTTCGCGTCACGCAGCTCGCCCCGCTCGGCCATCGCGATCGCCTCGCCCAGCGGGACGGCCTCGAGCTCCAGGCGCTCGTCCTCGTCGGGCCCGAGCCGGCCCTCGTGGGCCGGGACGAGCTCCGTCGCGAGGTGGAGGTGCATGAGCTCCGAGGTGAAGCCCGGCGCGGTGTAGAACGCCCCGAGATAGCGCCACTGCCCGGCCCGGTAGCCGGTCTCCTCCTCGAGCTCGCGCCGCGCGGCCACCGCGTGATCCTCGATCGAGCCGTCCGGATGGCGATCGAGCGTCCCGGCCGGGATCTCCAGCAGCGATCCACCGGTCGCGTGGCGCCACTGTCGGACCAGCAGGACGCGGCCGTCCGGGTCGATCGCGACCATCCCGACCCCGCCGGGGTGGCCGGCGATGTCGCGGGTCGATCGGCTGCCGTCGGGCAGCTCGACCGTGTCGACCCGGAACTCCAGGATCCGGCCCTGACGGATGACCTCGGACGAGACCAGTCGCTCGCGGAGCCCCGCGTCGGGATCGTTGCCGCGCGATTCGCTCACGACACCGGCTCCGGCAGGGCCGCGATCGCGAGGTCGGCGAGCGTTCGCATGTCCGGGACGACGAGATCGGGAGCGGCACTCGCCGCCGGCGTCGCCCCGAAGCCCGAGCGGCCACGGCGCCGATCGACCCAGACGCTGGCGAGACCGAGCCGCTTCGCCGTGACGTGATCGTGGAACAGGCTCTGGGCGACGTGGAGGATTCGGCTGGTCGGCAGCCCGATCCGCTCGAAGGCGACCTCGAAGCCCCGCGGGTTCGGTTTGTACCGGCGCGTCTGCTGGGCCGTCACCACCGGATCGAATCGCACGCCGAGGCGCTGCTCGGAGGCCGCGAACAGGTCGTCGTCACAGTTCGTGATGACGCCGAGCCGGTAGCGGGCCGCAAGGTCGGCCAGGGCGGCCGCCGAATCGGGGAACGCCGGCCAGTCCGCGACGGACCCACCGAGTCCCGCCGCCGCATCCGCCTCGACTGGCTGTCCCAGCTCGGCCCCGATCGCGCGAAGCGTCTCCTGCAGGACCTCGCGGTATGGCCGGTACGGCCCGGCCTCGACCGCCGCCTCGTGGCGGGCGAACGATTCCAGCAGCTGCTCGTCGGATGCGGCCGCGGCCGGCAGCGCGGCATGCAGCGCCGCGAGGATCCCGGCCTCCCAATCGATGAGCGTGCCGTAGCAGTCGAAGGTCAGGACGTCGAACCGGGTGAGATCGAGCTCCGTCACCGGCCGATGATGGCACCCCGCCTCAGTGCGAGGGCGGGCACGTGGCGGCTGGCTTCGCGCTGGGCCCGAGCGACGCGGTCGCGGCGGGCGTCGGGCTGGCACGCGGCGCGACCGGCGCGACCGGCGGGAAGATCGACCGGACGACGTTCTGGATCTTCGAGATCTCCTTGGTCGTGAGGTACTCGGGGTACGTCGGCGGGTCGAACAGGACGTTCTTGATGTGGGTCCGGTCGACCGAGGCCCCGAACTCGGCGATGGCCGGGATGTCCGCCGGGGCGAAGGTCGTCTTGAGATTCGTGCCGGCGATCGTCAGGAGGTTGGGCACCTGGGTGATGAGCGCGATCGGGTCGAGCTGATTGGCGAGATCCGTGAGCACGATCTGCTGGCGACCCATCCGGTTGTAGTCATCGGTCTGGTGGCGAGAGCGGGCATATTCCAGGGCTACCGTCCCGTTCATGTGCTGGCAGCCGGCCGGGATGTGCAGCTGGATGTACCCGCTGCCGTCCACCTTGGGATAGGCGTAGTCGGAGATCGGCGACTTGACGTCGATCCAGACGCCGCCGAGGGCGTTCACAAGGTCGACGAAGCCCTGGAGCTTCACGACGATGGCGCCGTCGAGGGGCACGCCCACGAGCTGCTGGACCGCGCCGGTGATCGCCCGGAACCCGGCGTCGTCCCCGCCCGGGAATTGGGCTCGATGCGTGTCGGCGTAGACCCACAGCCCGTTGAGGAGGTCCGGGAAGCGGTTGTTCGGGAAGATCCCGCTGTCCTCGGGCGCGAGCGGCGCGTTCACGAGGTTCCGAGGGATGCCGAACAGGGCCGCGCGGCCGGTCGCGAGGTCGGCGCTCAGCACGATCATCGTGTCGGTTCGGAGGCTCCAGCGACCCGCGCCGGCATCGCCGCCGATGAGCAGGACGTTGAGGCGCCCGTCGGCGGCCCAGGCCGGGCCGCTGTAGGCCGTCGGGGCGGCCGAGGCGCCGGGGGAGCCATCGGCGGTTGGGCCGAAGCTCGGGGCGGGGATGCCGATCCCGCTGCCCGGCAGCGAGAACACGGCATTGACGGCGTTGTAGGCCTGCACGCCGATCGCGCCGAGGGTCCCGTGGATGACGAACGTGATCACGAGCAGCACGGCCAGGAGGCGCGGCGAGCCATGGCCGACCGTCCACGCCGATCGAGCCCGGCGGCTCCTCGCGGTGTGGTAGGCGTCACCGATCGCGATCAGGTGGATCAGGCCGAGCAGGACGTCGAGCGCGATCAGGGCGAGGATGACCTGCGGCTGGATGACCCCGAACAGGGCCTTCCGATCGCCGATGACGACGAACAGCGCGACGATCAGGGTCAGGACGAGTGGGAAGCCGAGCACGACCCCCCGCCGGAAGGCCCCCAGCGCGATCTGCCCGAGGCCGGGAAGGATGAACGACAGGATGGCTGCAAGTCCCGGCGTCGGTCTCGACGGCCGGCCTTCGGGGCGCTCGTCAGGCGCGCCTCTCGGCGCGTAGCTGCTGTCCCTCACGACGGTCATGTCCGCTCCAAGCGGGCGATGGCTGTCCCTCCCGCCATACGGCGATCTCACCGTACGGCGCCCTTGTCGTCGCGCAGGGTACGCATCGGCCGCCCTCCATGCCAACTCGATGGCGGGATGACGCTGCATGCGGCCCGATCGTTGCGGCCGCTGGCCGGTCGCTGGCGAGCCGACGCCACCTCGACGCGCGCCGCGGCTTGACGCGGCCGCGAGGTGTAAACATAATCGGCGCTAGTGATAGAGCACCGCACGCGCCCGACATCGCCAGGCCTCGGATCGCCCCGGCCGTTCCCCCGACTCGGCCGCCTCGGGGTGGTCGTGATGCTCGTGGGCTTGGGGCTCGACCTGGTCGTGCACACCGTGTTCCCGGCCGGACCCGTGATCAGCGGGTTCTCGATCCAGCAGCACGGGGCCCACTTCGTGGTCCTCGTCGGGATGGTGCTCGTCCTCGCGGCCATCGTGATCGACGGCCGGCGTCACGCAGCGGGCCGCTCGGCGCGGCCGGAAGGGAGACCTCGAGATGCCATTCGGTGACTTCGTCAACCAGATCCCGCCGGTCGGGTTCCTGGCGATCCACATCGTGCTGTTCCTCATCGGCGCCTACTTCGCCTGGCGGACCTTCAGCGTCGGCGCGTCGACTCTCGGCTGGGCCTTCACCCTCTTTGCCCTGGCCGAGATCTCGTACATGACCTACCACCTCGACTGGACCGTGTTCCTGTTCGCCCACACGATCTCCGAGGTCCTCGACCTGATCGCCTTCATCCTGGTGTTCGTGGCCGCGACCCGGACGGTCCTCGCCTCCGCCAGCGCCCGCGCCTGATGCGCCTGGTCCCTCGCGCCCTCGCGCTCGTCCCTCGCTCGCTGACCGGCGGGCTCCGCCTCGCTGGCCTCGTCGTCCTCGCCGTCCTCGCCGCCGTGGCCCTCGCGGGTTGCGGCGGCGGGACGGCCAACGCGTCCCCGGTGGCGACCTCGACCGTCGACCTGCCCAGGTCGTACAAGTTCGCGCCGACGGCGATCACCGTGTCTGCCGGAACCACCGTGACCTGGACGAATGACGACAACTTCACCCACAGCGTCCAGTTCCTCGATGGCGGGCTGCCGAATACGCCGATGGTCATGTCACCCGGCCAGCAGACGACGTTCACGTTCGCGGCCCCGGGCACGTACCACTACCAGTGCTCGTTCCATCCCCAGAACATGCAGGGCGTCGTCGTGGTCACCGGCCCTGGCGCCTCCTCGGGTGCCGGCGCTCCGGCTGCCTCCAGCCCCTAGCTCTCCTCGTCCCGCTCGCTCCGACGCCGGCCGCGATCCGCGGCCGGCGTATCGGTTTCCGCGTCCCCCCAAGCAGGCACGCGTGCGCGTGCGGGTGCGTGACGGTCCGGGGGGGTGGGGTG
>DASUHU010000160.1:0-2840 GCA_036273395.1 Candidatus Limnocylindrales bacterium | reverse complement strand
CGCGCCTCCGTCGGTCATCCACCCGGCGTTCGGCGAGGACAGCCGCATGGCGCATCGCGCGGCCGCCGCGGCTGCCGGCGCCCGATGGCTCGAGCTCGACGGCCCCCTCGCCCTCGATGTCGACACGCCCGATGACCTCGCGATTGCCGAGGCGACGGTCGGCTCGCTGCCGAGCCGCCGATGAGCCGGCGATGAGCCGCGGATGAGCGACACCCGCGGCGAGGACCGCCCGCTGACCTTCGGCATGCCGCCCCAGTCCGCGACCGCCGATTCGGCAACCAGCGGCCGGCCGGCGCCGGACGCCGCCGTCGGAGGATCGGGCCGCGTCGAGGTCCTGCCCCTGCTCGGCGTCCCGGAGATCGAGCCAGGACACGACCTCGCCGCGGAGCTCGTCGCGGCCCTCGCACGCACGCGCGGAGCGCAACCGCTGACCGAGCAGGACGTCCTCGTCGTTACCCAGAAGGTCGTCTCCAAGGCCGAGGGGGCCATCGTCGACCTGAGCAACGTCGAGCCACGCCCGGAGGCGGCCGAGTTCGCCAGTCGCTGGGATCGCGACGCTCGCCAGGTCGAGGTCGTGCTCCGCGAGGCCCGCCGCGTCGTCCGGATGGAGCACGGGGTCGTGATCACCGTGACCCCGCACGGCTTCGTCTGCGCGAATGGCGGCGTGGACGCCTCGAACGTCGGCCCCGCCAGCGGCTCGATCGTGACGCTGCTGCCGGTCGACCCCGACGCCTCCGCGAACGGGATCCGGGAGGTGGTCCGGAGCGCGTACGGCGTCGATGTCCCGGTCGTCATCTCGGACTCGTTCGGACGCCCGTGGCGCTGGGGCATCGTGGACGTCGCGATCGGCGTGTCCGGCCTCGAGCCGCTCGAGGACCTGCGCGGGGTCGCGGATCATGACGGCCGGGTCATGAGGTCGACGATCCGCGCGGTGGCCGACGAGCTGGCATCTGCCGCGGAGCTCGCCTTCGGCAAGTCCGATGGCACCCCCGCGGCCCTGATTCGCGGCGCGAGCTTCCGGCGCGGCGAGGGCTCGATCCGCGATGTCGTCATGCCCGAGTCGTTCGACCTGTTCCGCTGACCCGACGCCCTGCTACCGGCCCCGACCACCACCCCACCCCCTCGAGGAGCCATCTCATGAAGTTCGGGATCCAGATCGACTCGTTCACCTGGCCGGGCGGGACCCCGGAGCTCGGGCCCACCTTCGAGCGCGTCGTCCGGACCGCCGACGAGGTCGGCTACGACTCGATCTGGGTCATGGACCATTTCTTCCAGATCCGCGGCGTCGGGCCCGAGGAGGACCCGATGCTCGAGGGCATGACCGCCCTCGGCTTCGCGGCAGCGATCACGAAGCAGGCCCGCCTCGGGCTCATGGTCGGCGGCATCCACTACCGCCTGCCGGCGCTCTGGATCAAGTCGACCACCACGCTCGACGTGCTCAGCGGCGGGCGGGCCTGGTTCGGGATCGGGGCCGCCTGGAACGAATCGGAATCGCGGGCGCTTGGGTTCCCGTTCCCGCCACTCGGCCAGCGCTTCGAGATGCTCGAGGAGACGCTCCGGATCGCCCACGCGATGTGGCAGGGCGAGCGCGGCAGCGAGGCGGCGTTCCAGGGGCGCCACTACCAGGCTGGCCGGCTGATGAACTCGCCGCAGTCGATCTCGCGGCCCCGCGTCCCGATCATGGTCGGGGGCGGCGGGGAGCAGAAGACGCTCCGCCTCGTCGCCCAGTACGCCGATGCCTGCAACGTCGGCTGGGGCAACCCCGAGTCGATCAACCGCAAGGTCGCCGTGCTCCGAGGCCACTGCGAAGCGATCGGGCGGCCGCTCGACGAGATCGAGATCACGACGCTGATGGACGTCGACGTGAGCCGAACCGGGGCTGGCGGACGGCCCACGCCCGCGCAGCTCGTCCAGCAGATCGGCGAGCTCGCCGACGTCGGCGTCGATCACCTCCTCATGAGCGTCCCGAAGGTCCACGACACCGCCAAGCTCGAAATCCTGGGCCGGGCGGTGTTCCCTCAACTGCGATCGCTCTAGAGCCGGGGGGTTCGCTTCCACGGTACGACTGGATCCTCTCGATCCCCTGGATCCTCTCGATCCCAGCGATCCTGCGCCCTTGGCGCTATTGCGCCGAGCGCAAGAACCAGGCGGGATTCGAGCTCGTGGCGCTCTGGACCGGGCCTCGGGCGCCGAAACGGCGCCTGACCTTGCGCCGAGCGCAAGCTCTGCCGAGGGATCACGGCTCGGCGGCCGCCGCGGAGCGTCAACTCCGGCCGATCTTGCCCTGCACGCAATCCCGAGCTCGGCCCACGACGGGGCGAGGATCATGCGCAGGAGTCATGACTTGGCCGACCGGCCCGAGTGCAGAGAGATCCGATGCCGCAATCGGCCGCGATCATGCGCCGGAGTCATTACCAGAGCCGCTGCGGCCGACTGCAGAGGGACTCGAAGCCGCTTTCGCCGCGATCATGCGCCAGAGTCATATCTCCGAGGGATACCCCTCCCCAACGCCTTCCGACCCGAGGCCAACAGCCGGAACGATGCGCAGGAGTCATAGCGCGCCGCCCGAACCGCGCCGCCCGAACCGCGCCGCCCGAACCGCGCCGCCCGAACCGCGCCGCCCGAACCGCGCCGCCCGAACCGCGCCATCAGACCCGCGGCGTCCGATCGAGGCCGGCGCGCCGCGACGACGACGCCGCTCCGGATACTCCCGGGGGGTATCGCCGCTGTGCTACGATGACCACGAATGACTGACGATCAGCGCGGCGACGCGCAGCACGAGAACAAGGACGCCCGCAACGGCCCAGGCGGCGCGGCCGGCAAGGGCGCGGCCGGCAATG
>DASUHU010000159.1:0-7344 GCA_036273395.1 Candidatus Limnocylindrales bacterium | reverse complement strand
TCGTTCCAGGCGGCCCCGAGGCCGAGGATCGCTCGGCCACCGGAGACGACATCGAGCGTCGTCGCGAGCTTCGCCAGCATCGCCGGGTTGCGGTAGGTGACACCGGTCACGAGCGTGCCGAGCCGGGCGCGCGACGTCTCGCGCGCGAGCGCGTTGAGGACCGACCAGCCCTCGAGCATCGGCTCGGTGACCTGGCCGACACCGGGGATCTGGTAGAGGTGGTCCATGACCGTGACGAGGCCGAATCCCTGGGCCTCGGCGGTCTTCGCCTGCTCGACGATGCGGTCGAACAGCTGATCGGGTGGCGTGTCGGGGAACGTGTACGAGGGCTGGTGGAAGCCGAACCAGACGGTCATCGGACGACTGTATCGCGAGTCGCTATATTCTCCCCCGCGCCGTCCCGGACGGCCTCGCTCCGGAGCTTCGTCTCTCGTCATCGTGCAGGAAGCCCCGCTCCCGCCAATGATCCTGCGACACTGGCTTGGCCGCCTCCTTCCCGGTCGTGAGCCGCTGCTGCTCGGCCGGCTGCGCGAGGCCCTTCCCGCAACTCGTGACGTCGGGCTCGTCGACTTCACGTACGGCTTCCGGCACGAGGCCGGGCGGACCATGCTCCTGGCCCTCTCGAACTGGCCGGACTTCGACACGGTCCAGCGCGCGACCGGGGGTGAGCTCGACGGGACGATCCGGACGCTGGCACTCGAGGACCTGCTGGAGTCGAGTCACGCCGAGACCTACGAGCGCCTGCCACCGGCGCCCGCGCCGCTGGCTGACGCGGCCGGCCGCGTGATCGGGGTCGTGACCGGGCGAGTCAAGCCGCAGCACGAGCGGTCGGCCCAGGAGATGGTCGATCGCTCCGCGAATGCCGCCCTCGGCGCCGGCGCCGTTGCCGCGCAGCTCGGTCGGCGGCTGGTCGGAGACGTCACCGAGATGATCGTGGTCGTCATCTGGCCGAAGCGCGAGGCGATGGCCCGATTCGTCCGGTCGCGCGACATCCCGGCGATCGACCCGGCGTTCGCGTCGCATCTCGTGGACTGGCGGTTCGAGACCTACAACGCCCTGTCCCCGGAGCGGCTGCTCATCCCGGCGGAGGGACCGGCCCTCCTGGTCATCGACCGTGACGGTCGATACGTGGACGCGACGCCCTCTGTCGAGGACGTCCTCGGCATCCCGGGCGAGATGCTCTACGGACGCTCGGTCCTCGAGCTCGGCTCGGACGAGTCCGGCCGGGCCGACCTCGCGCGCCGCTTCCTCGATGTCCGGCCCGCTCACGGCTTCCTCGACCTGCAGCGACCCGACGGGCGGGTGGTCCGGGTTGGCTACCGCGTGGCAGCCCGGACGCCGGGCGAGGGCCTCACCTCGATCCTGCTCGAGATCGCCGGCCAGGCGGTGGACGGCCGGCCGGTCGAGGTCATCGTCGCCGAGGCGCTCGGCATCGATGCGTACACGGCTCCCGCCGCCGCGCCGATGCCCGATCCGGCCGAGACGGGCGCCTGAGCGAGGAGCCTCGATCGAGGGTTCGGGCGACCTCAGCCAGCTGCCCGGGCAGCGGCCAGCCGATCCGCCTGGGCCCGGAGCGCGTCGGTCACCTTGATGAGCGGCGGCATGAACAGCGGCGAGCACAGCTCCCGACACCGGACGGCGAGCTCGGCCACGTCGCGGAGGCGCTCCTCCATGACGAGCCAGGCCGCGTCGCGGTGGGGGAGGAGGTAGTCGGCCTCGTAGAACAGCTCGAATGTCGGGCCGGCGGTCTGGCCCGGGTGCGCGGCCCCGACGGGCAGGCGCGTGACGAGGCCGCCCAATGGCTTGATCGCGCCGTACATCAGCGAGACGGCCACGTCGGCCAGGACCGCCAGCTGCTGGGGCGTCTCGTCGGTGTGGGCGAAGTACCGGGCGAGGAGCTGGAGCAGCACCTCGTAGACCGCGTTGAGCAGGTCGACCGCGCGGCTCGTGAAGCCCTCGGTGATGATCGGGACGACTCGGCCGTCCTCGCGCTCGCGGACGTGAGCCGCGACGACCGACCGAGCCGGTTCGAACGAGGGATCCCCGGCCTTCATCGCGAGGTACTCCTCGAGGACCCCGATCAGGCGCCCGAAGTGGGCCTCCTTCCACTCCCCGCGGGCCCCTTCGCCCTGCTCGACGATCGTGTCGATGGCGCGGCGGGCCGAGGCGACGTCGGTGACCGCGACGAGCTCTGGCCAGCGGAAGTGCTCCTCGGTGGCCTGCGCGTCGGGGGGACCGAGGAACAGGCGGTCCTCACCGAATCGCTCGGCCAGGCGCTCGATCCCGAGCTCGATCGCCCGGTACAGCCCGCCGATCGTCTCGAAGTCCTGGAGGCGCGGCCCGATCTCGTCCTCGTCCGCCAGCGGCAGCGGGACGGCCTCTTCGAGCGCCGCGAACGCCTCGTCATCCGCGACGTCGAGGCCCTCCGGCCGCTCGAGGTAGGCGAAGTGGCGGAGCGACGTCTCGCCGAACGGCAGGAGCTCCATCCGGATCCCCGCCGGGTAGGCATGGGCCGGGAGGGGGAAGTTCGGCCGTCCGAGGACCGGTGCGGCGCCGACCGCGGTCAGGAGGTTCTCGACGAGCGCCAGATGGAGCATTTCCTGCTGGGCGATCTGGAGCAGGGTCTTCCGCCAGCGCTTCACGGCCTCGAGCTGCGCCGCGGGCAGCCCGTCGTCCTCGCGGTCCTTCATCGTGAAGGCCGTGTAGAGGTACTGGCACATGACCAGGTGCTCGAGCTGGGCCGCCTTCGCCAGGGTGTAGACGAGCGCCTCGCGGTGCTGGAGGACCATCTGGCCGCCGGCGCCCGGAGCCAGGCCGCCGCGGGTCTCGAGCACGTGCTCGAGGCGGCCGCCGGACTCGGCCGCGGCGTCGGCCTCGATGAGCTGGATCGGCTCGACCATCGCCCCGGAGTCTAGCCCGATGCCGCTGACGCCCCGGGCGGGCCGAGTGCACTGGCGCCGGCCGCCGACTCCGCCCAATCGAGGGCGAGATCCGCAACGTCCTCCCAGCCCGGCTCGGCGATGATCCAGTGGCTCCGGCCCGGGAACTCGTGGAAGTCGGTCCGCGACGGCGCGTTGCGGTAGCAGGCGAAGTTGTCGCGGTTCGTCCCCGCGCCGACGGTGCGGTCCTCGGTCCCGGTGATGAGCAGCAGTGGCGGGCGCGACGGATTTCGCCAGCGGACCGCAGCGCCGCGCGTCAGGAGGCCATCCCAGAACATCCGCCCGGCGGTGGGAACGACGTGGGCGTCATAGATCGCCCGGGCTTCGGCCTCGTCCTCGATCGCGTTGAGGAACGTCGCGCGGAACCGTCCGAACGGCATCGTCAGGACGCGGCGCCAGCCGAACGGCGCCAGGACGAAGGGCAGGTTCGCCCGGAACGCGGTCGGTCCCGGCAGGACGCCCCGCGGCGGCGCCGGATTGATCGAGACGCCGCAGGCACCGAGGCCCCGGTCGACGAGGAGCTGCACGAACAGCCCGCCGAACGAGTGGCCGATGAGGATCGGGGGCGTCGGGAGCGCGCGGACGATCGCCGCGTAGTGCTCCACGATCTCGGGGATGCCGCTCCGGGCGAGGCGCGGGTCGGGCGATGCCCGAAGCTCGGCGACCGGCCGGTCATCGAACGGCCACGGCGGCGCGATGACCTCGTGGCCTCGAGCTTCGTAGCGGGCCTTGAACGAGTCCCAGCAGCGGTTCGTCACCCACGCGCCGTGGATGAGGACGATCGTCCGTGTCGCGCCGTCAGTCATGGCCGCTCGGGGTCGATGGCGTCAGTGCGAGCCGCCGGCTCCGCCGTACAGGCCGAGCAGCCGGCCCCGGAGCGGACCGCCGACGCCGACGAGGGCCAGGAAGTCGTCTCGCTCGAGCACGAGGAGCATCCCGTCCGCGTCCGCCGTCACCGTCGCCGAGCGAGGCGCTCGGTTGAGGAGGCCCAGCTCCCCGAAGACCTCGTCCTGGCCGAGGTGCCGAAGGACCACCGGCTCGCCGCCGGCTGCGGGGACCTGGCTGACCGTGAACGAGCCGGTCTCGATGATGTAGAACCGGTCGGCCACGGCACCCTGCTCGACGATGACCTCGCCGGCTTTGACCGGCAGCTCGATGAGCCGGTGGGTCGCCCGGACGACCCGTGAATTCGGCACGCCCGTGAAGAGCGGCAGCTTGACGACCCGGGCGATCGTGGCCTCGTACGGTGTCGCCGGCCGATCCGCGGCGGCCCCGATCATGACGAGCCCGACGGCGGTCAGGATGATCGTCGCCGCGCCGATCGAGCCGAGCGACGTGAACGGACCGGCATTGGTCAGGTAGATCGGGGTGATGAACGCCCCGAGCGCCGCGGTCACCGTCGAGACGGCCATGATGATCCCCGTCCCGCGACCGCGGAGCTCGTCCGGCACCAGGCGCTGGAAGATCGTCGTCGTGATGACGTCGACGATGATCGTGCCCGCCGAGAGCACGCCGATCGCCAGGAGCGCCGGCGCGAGGTCGGTCGTGATGCCGAGGGCGATCGTCCCGATGCCGGTCACCACGGCCCCGATGAAGAGCGGCGCGCCCATGCCCCGTCGCAGGACGAGCGCGCCGGCGAGGAACCCGCCGAGCAGGCCGCCGATCCCGATCGCGGCGTTGAGGTAGCCGTTGCCGGCTTCGCCGGCCTTGAGCACGTCGATCGCCAGGATGACGGTGATGACCTGGAGGCCACCGCCCAGGAACCCACCCACCAGTTGCACGACGGTCAGGCCGGCGAGCGGGCGGACCTTGAGGTGGATGGCGTCCTCCGCGGGCACGGCATCCGCGGGCGCGGCCGACGAGGTCGTGTCGATGGGCTCGCTCGCAACCTCGGCGGCCGCAGTGGGATTCGGCACCGGCTCCGCGGTCGGCGCGCTCACGTGGTGGACCGCCCGGGACGGCGGCAGGAACCACAGGATCAGGGCGATGACGACGAACGTCGCGGCGTTGAGGATGAACGCCGAGGCCACGTCGCCGAGGGCCAGCACGATCCCGCCGATCGCCGGGCCGATGATGAAGCTGACGTTCTGGAGGCTGGACCAGGCGCTGTTGGCCGGACCCAGCTGGCGCTCGTCGTGGGCCAGGGCCGGCACGTAGGCGCCCATGGCCGGGTAGAAGAAGGACGAGCCGCAGGCGGCGAGGATCGCGAGGCCCGCGATGACGATCGTGGATCCGTGGTTCAGGACCAGGATCGCCATGAGGATCATCATGCTCAGGCGCCACAGGTCGGACGCCAGCAGCACGAGGCGCCGATCGAACCGGTCCGCGATGAACCCGGCCGGCACGGACAGGATCACGTACGGCAGCAGGCGGATCGCCCCGAACGCGCCCACGAGCGCCGGGTCGCCGGACTCGTTGTAGATGACGACGAAGATCGCGACGATGTACAGCCAGTCGCCGATGCCGCTGATGAACTCGCCGAGCAGCAGCCGCAGCAACGGCCCGTTGCCCAGCAGCTCGCGATAGACGCGCAGGCCGCCCATCGCTCCTCCTCGTGGCCTGCCGGCGCGCCCCGGGTCGCTCCAGCGCTCGGCCGATGATAGCCAGCGGGATCGGCCGGTTTTCCTCGATCCGGGCCTTCGGCGGCCCGGCGATCAGACCCTCGGGGCGCGTAGTCCGACGGGTCAGAGTCGCTCGCCGGCCTCGATTCGAACGGCCAGCCGGTTCTCGGGCGGGGTGAGGGGGCACGAATACCGGGCGTCGTAGACGCAGTACGGGTGGTACGCGAGGTTGAAGTCGAGGCTGAACGTCTCGTCGTCGTCGGGCTCGAGGTCGAGGTACCGACCGGCGCCGTACGTCTCGGCTCCCGTCGTGCCGTCCTGGAACGGCACGAACAGGCTGTGCGCGTCGGAGCCGGCGAACACGTAGGCCGTGAGGCGGCAGGCCGTGCCGTCGACGTCGAACCGGAACTCCCCGGCTCGCTCGGCCGGCCGGAGCTGGCCGTCCGTGGTCGGGATCTGGAAGCTCGTCGGCTCGTGGCCCTGGTACGGCACGAGGGTCAGGCCCTCGAACCGGAGGGACGGGTCGACATCGAAGTAGGGCAGGCCCACGAAGCCCTCGCGGGCGTCATCCGGGATCGGGCTGTTGGGATCGAGCCGGAAGGCGTCGTCCTTGTCCGCGCGGTAGGCCCGAACGGCATCGGCGTAGCTGACGTGGGCGTGACCGGCGTGGTCATGGCCGTGCTCGGCGTGGGCGTGACCGGCGTGGTCATGGCCGTGCTCGGCGTGGTCGTGCTCGGCGGGGTGCTCGTGGGCCATGCGGCAAGCGTACAGGTGGTTGATGCCGGCGACTCGCGACCGTATCGTCCCGCGGATGACGGAGGCGATCGGCGTCCGGCCCCGGCAGCTCGATGCAAGCGCGGTTGCAGCACTCGCGGCCCACTTCGGAGGCGAGGTCCTCGGTCCCGACGACGGCGGCTACGACGCCGGCCGCAGGGTCTGGAACGCTCGCTGGGATCGGCATCCGGCGCTCATCGTCCGCCCGGCCGGAACGGCCGACGTGGTCGCCGCCGTCCGATTCGCGCGAGAGCAGGAGCTGCCGCTCGCCATTCGGGGAGGCGGCCACGGCGCCGCGGGCCACGGATCGATCGACGACGGGCTCCTGATCGACCTTGCCCACCTCAACGCCGTCTCGATCGACGGCGAGGCCGGCCTCGCGACCGTGGGCGGCGGCGCCCTCCTGTCCCAGCTGGACCAGGCGGCCCAGGCCCTCGGGCTCGTCTGCCCGGTCGGGGTCGTGGGCCATACCGGCGTGGGCGGCCTGACGCTCGGCGGCGGGAACGGGCGACTCCAGCGGAAGCTCGGGATGACGATCGACAACCTCCGAGCGGTCGAGCTCGTCACCGCGGACGGCCGGGTCGTCCGCGCGAGCGAGGAGGAGGCGGCCGACCTGTTCTGGGCGATCCGGGGTGCCGGTGCGAACTTCGGGGTCGTGACTCGGTTCGAGCTCGCCCTGCAGCCATTCGACGGCCGCCTGACCCGGGGCTTCGCGATGTTCGACGGCCGCGACGCACGTGCCGCCTGGGCGTCGTTCCGGGAGTTCGCCCGGAGCGCGGCCGACGAGTGGTCGCTGACCCTCGCGGTCGCCCGGGCGCTGCCCGAGGATCAGCACCCGCCGGCCGTCGCGGGCCGGCCCGTCGTCTTCATCGGGTTCAACCATTGCGGCGATCCCGCTGCGGCCGAAGCCGGATCGGAGCAGCTGTTCGGCGGGGCCGCCACGATCAGCCGGAACATGGCCGGCGCGACCTACCTGGATGTCCAGGCGATGAACGACCAGGCCATGGGCTGGGGTCACCGCTCCCACATCCGCGGGGCGCTCGCCGATGACCTCGCCGACGAGACGCTGG
>DASUHU010000158.1:0-3374 GCA_036273395.1 Candidatus Limnocylindrales bacterium | reverse complement strand
TGCGTCACCCGCCGATGATGCGCTCGGCTGCAACGCGACGACCGCCGTCGGACCCTAGATTCGGACCATGACGAACCCACCGATTGTTCTCGTCCCGGGCTTCTGGCTCGGGGCCTGGGCCTGGGACGAGGTCGCCGGGCTGCTTCGCGCCGATGGCTTCGACGTGACCGCGTTGACGCTGCCCGGCCTCGAGTCGAAGGACGCCGATCGATCGAAGATCCACTTCGAGGATCACGTCCAGGCGATCGTCACGGCGATCGAGGACGCGGGCCGACCGGTCGTCCTCGCGCTCCACAGCGCGACCGGCTTCTCGGGCTACGCTGCGACCGATCGCGTGCCAGAGAGGATCGCCGCCGTCGTGTACGTCGATACCGCTCCCGGCAAGGGGGCCCTCGATCCCAGCTTCAGCGACGCCGAGCGACCGATGGTCTGGGCCGACATCGAGGCCGAGGAGAACCTCGACGGCCTCTCGGAGGCGCAGAGGGAGACCTTCCGCGAGCGCGCCGTGCCGGTGCCCGGCAGCCTCATCCGCGAAGAGGCGGAGCTGACGAACGACGCCCGCCTCGACCTCCCGAGCACCCTCATCGCGACCGGCTTCACCGCTGCGGACTACCGGAAGTACGCCGCCGAGGAGAAGCCGGCCTGGCTTGCCGGCCTCCCCGAGCTGCACGACGTGACGTACATCGACCTCCCGACGAGCCACTGGCCGATGTGGTCCAAGCCCAAGGAGCTTGCCGCGATCCTCGCGGACGTCGCGCGGGCGCACGCCACCGCCGATTAGGCCCGCGGGCGACGGGATCGAGAGCCTGCCCGGGATCACGAGCCGGCTCGACCACCTGAACGGCTCGCCGGGGCTCGCTCGGGGTCGACGCGATCTGGGCATCGCCCTTCCACCCGAGCCCGATGGCGCACTTCGCCATGTGATCTTGTAGGGCCGCGGCAGCGAGTCGACGGCGCAGACTTGCAACCGAACCCGACTTCTTCGTGTTCGAGAGGCTGATGGACACCGACGTCGCCCTCGCGGCCCACCTTGCCCGGGACCTGGATACCGCGTTCCCGGTCCTCGTCTCGAGCCACGCCGATCGGCTCTACTCGATCGCGCTTCGGCTGCTCGGCGACGGCCGGGACGCCGAGGAGGTGGCCCAGGACGCGCTGGTCCGGGCCTACCGGGCGATGGCCGGCTACGACCGGGCCCGGATCGCCGAGCTCAAGCTGCGGCCATGGCTCGCCTCGATCACGGTGAACCTCGCGAGGAACCGCCGGCGCAATCTCGCCGACCGCCAGCCGCCTCGGCAGCTGGAGCCGCTCCTCGATGCGGGGTTCGACCCGCCCGATCCCGATCCGGCCGGCGGCCCGGTGGCGCAAGCCCTCGCCCGGGCGTCGCTCGATGACCTCGCCGAGCTCCTGCTCGAGCTGTCCCCGGCGGTGCGCGCGGCCGTGGTGCTGCGGCACGTCGACGGGCTCAGCGTCGCGGAGACTGCGGCGGCCCTCGGCCGGCCCGAGGGCACGATCAAGGCCCAGGTCTCGCGCGGCCTCGAACGGCTGCGGCAGCGACTCCTCGCCGCGTCGCCCGCGCCCGCGCCGCTCCTCTCCGGCCGGGGCGGGGAGCCGGCACCGCCGCGGCGGCCACCTGCCCCGGTCCTCCACTCCACCCGCGCCCGCGCGACCTTCGAGGTGCTCTCATGACCGCCACCGCTCCCGACACCACCCGCATCGCCGACCGACTGGCGAGCCTCCGCGCCGACGCTCCCGTGAGCGTCGCCACGAACGCCCTCGTGGCCGCCGGGCTCGCCGACCACTATGCCGAGGCGGAGTCACCACTCGGTCCGATCCTCGTCGCCTGGAACGGCCACGGCGTGTCGTGGGTGGGGTCGGCTCGTGATCCCCAGGCCTTCGAGGCCGCGGTGACGGCGCATACCCGTCGGCCGCTCTCGCGTGCCGACGCCCTCCCGCATGACCTCGCCACCGCCATCGCCCGCCGTCTCGGCGGCGACCGGCGGGTCCGGATCCCGCTCGACCTCCGGGGCTCGACCTCGTTCGAGGTTGCCGTCTGGCGGAAGGCGCTCGAGATCCCGCACGGCGAGGTCCGGCCCTATGGCTGGATCGCGGCGGAGATCGGGCGCCCGAAGGCCGTTCGGGCGGTCGGCACGGCGCTCGCCCACAACCCCGTGCCGCTCGTGGTGCCGTGCCATCGCGTGGTCCGGAGCGACGGGCACATCGGGCAGTACTCGCTCGGCGGGCCCGACAACAAGCGCCGCGTCCTCGCTGCCGAGGGCCTCGATCCGGAGCGGCTCGAGGCGGAGGCGTCCGCGGGGATCCGCTACGTCGGCTCGGACACGACCCACATCGTCTGCCACCCGACCTGCCGCGACGCGCGCCGCGTGACCGACCGCCATCGCGTCGGCTTCGGGACGCTGGCCGCCGCGCGAGCCGCGGGCTACCGGCCGTGCCAGCACTGCCGGCCCGTCTCGCTCGCGGCCTGAGAGTTGCGACCGGACCGCAACCGTCCCGCGACCTGACGCCGCCTCACGGCGATCGCTAGACTCGCCCCACTTTGGACCATCCGGCTATGCCAACACGCACGTCCGTCGGGACGTCGACCCGTGTCTGGGCCGCGCTCCTGATCATCTACGTGATCTGGGGCTCGACCTACCTCGGGATTGCCTACGCCATCGAGTCGATCCCGCCGTTCCTCATGGCCGCGATCCGGTTCCTGATCGCCGGCGCGCTGCTCGTGGGCTGGGACCTCGCCCGCTCGGGTCGGGTCGCGCTCCCGACCTGGCGCGAGCTCCGGGACTCGGCCGTGGTCGGGGCGCTCCTGCTGGGCATCGGCAACGGCTTCGTCGCGTTCGGCGAGCAGACCGTGCCCTCGGGGATCGCCGCGATCCTCATCGCGATGGTCCCGGTCTGGTTGTCCGTCTTCGGCTGGGTCTACGTCCGGGATCGACTGCCGCGCCTCGTCGTGCTCGGGGTCGCGATCGGCCTCCTCGGCGTGGTCCTGCTCGTCTGGCCGTTCGGGGGTGGCGCCCCGCTCGACCTGCTGGGCATCGGTGTCCTGCTGGTCGCCCCGATCGGCTGGGCCCACGGCTCGCTGTTCGCGGCTCGACTCGCCCGCCTCCCGCGCCACGCCCTGACCGCGAGCGGCCTCCAGATGCTCGCCGGCGCGGCGCTGCTGTTCGTCGAAAGCCTCGTGACCGGCGAGCCGGCGCGCTTCCAGCCCGGGTCGGTCACGCTGACCTCGGTGCTCGGGGTCGCCTACCTCGTGGTCTTCGGGAGCATGGTCGCCTTCAGCACCTATGCCTGGCTGCTGCGGAGCGCGCCGCTGTCCCTCGTCGGGACGTACGCCTTCATCAATCCGGTGGTCGCGATCTTCC
>DASUHU010000157.1:0-9997 GCA_036273395.1 Candidatus Limnocylindrales bacterium | reverse complement strand
GTTCTCAACCGCTTTGCCTACGGCGTGGTCGCGGCCTTCGAGCAGACCTGGACGAGCCGGTTCCCGACGCCCCCGGACTGAGGGCGCGCCCGCCCTGCGCGGCCTGCCCTGCGGGGCCCGCCCTGCGTGGCCGGCCCTGCGTGGCGCCCTGCGTTTTGCGCTGGATACCATGCCCGCTGGTGATATGGGCGTCTTCGAGCCGCTTCGTGGGCGATTCGCCACCCCGGAATCACCCGGCGGAAGCTCGTCCGGGATGGTCCGTGTCGGAGCCGCGGCCCGACGTCGCGCGATTCGCGGTTACCACCATCGGGCTTGGTAATTCGGACAACCGAGGGCCCACGAGCCGCTCACGGCGCGGAACCTGACGGGCTAGCGCGCGCGGTGTCGCGGCAGCGGGTCTAGCGGGCGAACCTCGGGGAACGGCCCTGGAGCAGGGTCGTGACGGCGACGCTGCCGACCGCGACCAGGAAGATGATCGAGCCGATCACGTTGATCTGGGCCGGCAGGGCGTTCTTGATGATTCCCCAGACCCAGATCGGGAACGTGTTGGTCGTGCCCGAGACGAAGTTCGTGATGACGAAATCGTCGATCGAGAGCGAGAAGGCGAGGAGGCCGGCCGCGAGGACCCCTGGCAGGATCAGCGGGAAGGTGACCTTCCGGAAGGTCGTCCACTCGTCCGCGCCGAGGTCCATGGCCGCCTCCTCGAGGTGGCGGTCGAAGCCCGCGAGGCGGGCCTTCACGGTCACGACGACGTAGCTGATGTTGAACATGATGTGGGCGATGAGGATCGTCTGGAGCCCGAGCGGGAAGAAGACACCCTTCGGGACGACGCCGTCGAGCGGCGGCAGGGCCGTGCTGACGAAGAGCGTGAGCAGGCTCGAGCCCATCACGATCTCCGGCGTGGCCATGGGCAGGACGATCAGGCCGTTGATCGCTCCGCGGCCGCGGAACGAGTAGCGGCTGAGTGCCAGCCCGATCATCGTCCCGAGCACCGTCGCGAGGATCGTCGCCACGAATGCGATCAGGAGGCTGTTGGTGAGGGACTGGGGCAGGCCCGGCCAATCGAGCGGATGGAGCCAGGCCTCGAGGGTGAAGCCGTGCCAGATGTAGTTGAACTTGCCCTGGTAGTCGTTGAACGAGAACGCGATCATCACCGCGATCGGGACCAGCAGATAGCCGATGGCAAGCACGGTGAAGGTCGGGAGGGCCCACCGATCGAGGAGCCGGCCGATCGAGCGTGGCGAGCCCTGCCGTCGGGTCGCGGCCTGGGCGGCGGGAACGGCGGCCTGACCGGCCGCGACGGTGGCCATCGCTAGCCGGTCAGCTGCTCGGTGCCCAGGACGCGGGCGTAGATCGAGACGGCGACCAGGATCGCGGCCATGAGGATGAACGACAGGGCCGCCGCGAGCGGGTAGTCGTTCTGGAGCAGGAACCGGCTCTGGATGACGTTGCCGATCATCTGGGTCGACGTGCCGGCTCCCAGGAGCGTCGCGTTGACGTAGTCGCCGAGGGCGGGGATGAACGTCAGGATCGAGCCCGCGAACACGCCCGGGAGCGCGAGCGGGAACGTGACGTGGCGGAACGCGCCCCAGCGGTTCGCGTACAGGTCGCTGGCCGCCTCGATCAGCCGGAAGTCGATCTTCTCGAGGGCCACGTAGAGGGGCAGGATCATGAACGGCAGGAAGTTGTAGGTCAGTCCCGCGATGACCGCGATCGGGGTCCCGGTGACGCTGGCATCCACGGGCACGACGTGGAGGGTGTCGCGCAGGAACGACAGGAACGGCCCGTCGAGGATCGTCTTCCAGCTGATCGTCCGGATGAGGAAGCTCGTGAAGAACGGCGCGATCACGAGGAACAGCAGGAGGTTCTTGTAGCGGCCGCCGCGGAAGGCCACGGTGTACGCGACGGGGAACCCGATGAGGAAGTCGAGGACGGTCGCCGCGCCACCGAACAGCAACGAGTTCCCGAACTGCTTGGGGAACTTCGACAGCGCGCTGGCGTAGGCGTCGAGCGTGAAGGTCAGCTTGAAGCCGTCATCGAGGCTCCCGCTCGAGATCGACATGATGAACATCTGGGCCGTCGGCCAGATGAAGAACACGAGCAGCCAGAGCAGGCCCGGCGCGAGGAGCAACCACGGGCCGGCGGCGGTGATCCGCCGCCGCAACCCACCGCTCGGCGGTCCGGCCGGCTCGAGCTGGACCGCCGTCATCGGAGCCGGATCACGTGGCCTGGAGGTCCGAGAACAGGTCCTTCAGGGTGTTCTCCAGATCCGCCGAGAGGAACTGGAAGTTGTGCTGCTTGGCGACGATGTCCGCGGTCGGGAAGATGAGCGGGTTCTGGGGCGCGGTATCGTCGATCTTGGCGATCTCGACGTCGGCACCCTTGACCGGGCAGACGTAGTAGACGTAGGCCTCGATCTGGGCCGCGATCTTCGGGTCGTAGACCCAGTTCATCATCAGCTCGGCGGTGTACTTGTGCTCCGCCCCCTTGGGGATGAGCATGTTGTCGGTCCAGACCATCGTCCCCTCCTCGGGGAACACGAAGATCTGGCTCGGATCGCCCGACGACGCCAGGTCCCCGGACCAGACCATCGCCGCCCAGACCTTGCGGGACGCAAAGTCGGCAAGGTAGTCGTTGCCCGTGAAGCGCAGGCCGGCCTGGACGAGCGGCGCGATGTCGTCGTGGACCGCCTGAAGGTCATCGGCGGTGGTCGTCGCGGGGTCCGCCGTCTTGCCCAGCTTGAGCAGGCCGAGGCCGAACGTGTCCCGTGACTCGGTCAGGAATGTCACCTTGTCGGACTTGATCGCCCACAGGTCCTTGAGGCTCTTCGGCGCCGGGATGTTGGCCGACTTCAGGCCCTTCGTGTCGTAGCCGATGCCGGTCATTCCCGACTGCCACGGGTAGTGGTAGTCGTTGCCGGTGTCCCAGACCTGGTTCTTCAGGGCGTCGCGGAGGTTGTTGACGCAGTTCGGCACGACGCTCTGGTCGATCTTCTCGATCCAGCCCTTGCTGATGAGCCGGGCGGCCATCCAGTCGGTCATGACGATGAGGTCCCAGCCCGACGACAGCCCGGTCGAGAGCGCGGGCTGGATCAGGGCATAGAACTCCTCGTTGTCGTTGATCTTCTCCTGGTAGTTGACGTCGACCCCGTACTGCTTCTTGAACTGCTCGATGGTCGGGGACGATCCGGGCGAGTACACGCCGGCGTCGCCGGCCTTGCCCGCGAGATCGATGTAGGCCTCCCAGTTGGCGAACTGGAGCGGGCCCGTGGGCGAGGGGAGCGGCGTCGGCGAGGCGTTGGCCGCCTCGCTCTCGGGCGGCGGCGTCGGGATCGGGATGCTCGCGGCTGCCTGGCTCCCGGACGTGCCGCCGGAGCAGGCCGCGAGGAACGCGCTGAACCCGACGAGGGCCGAGCCCTGGATGAATCGTCGTCGGCTCACTCCACTGCCGAGGGCGGTCGGGAGCTGGACGTCGGTCATGCGGCTTCCTCCGAGGCGGTGTCGGACGCTCCGGCGTCCGGAACGACGAACGAATGCTCTGGCATCCATGACAGCTGGACCGATTCGCCGCTCGCCCAGAGCTCGGAGCGAGTGGCCCGCTCGACGTTCTGCTCGTAGACGGTCACGCGGTTGCCGTCCGGCAGGGACACGATGTACTGGGTGCTGACTCCGAGGTACGAGGCGTCGCTGATGACGCCGGCGAGCCGGTTCAGGGTCGGCGACACGCTGGCGCTCGTCTCCGCGAGCCGGATCTTCTCCGGCCGGACCCCGATCGCGACCGGGCCCTCGTGCCCCTGGACCAGGCCCTTCGGGACCCGGACCGCCGTCCCGTCCGCGATCCGGTAGGCGGCGTAGCCGTCGCCCGCGCCATCGCTGCCGTCGGGCGTCGCGGCGAGGAGGTTGCTCACGCCCAGGAAGCCCGCCACGAAGCGGGTCTGGGGCCGCTCGTAGAGGACCTCCGGCTCCCCGAGCTGCTCGTACCGGCCGCGGTTCATGACCGCGATCCGGTCCGACATCGTCATCGCCTCTTCCTGGTCGTGGGTGACGTAGATGAACGTGATCCCGACCTCCTGCTGGATCCGCTTGAGCTCGACCTGCATCTGCTTGCGGAGCTTCAGGTCGAGGGCCCCGAGCGGCTCGTCGAGGAGCAGGACCGCGGGCTTGTTCACGAGCGCCCGCGCGAGCGCGACGCGCTGGGCCTGGCCGCCCGACAGCTGGCTCGGCTTGCGTCGCTCGTAGCCCGGCAGCTCGACGATCTCGAGCATCTCCCCGACCCGCTGCTTGAGCTCCGGCTCGGCGACCTTCCTCCGGCGGAGCCCGAAGGCGACGTTCTCGTGGACCGTGAGGTGGGGGAAGAGGGCGTAGTTCTGGAAGACCGTGTTGACGTTGCGCCGGAACGGCGGCAGCCAGGTCACGTCCTGGCCGGCGAGCTCGATCCGGCCGGAGGTCGGCTGCTCGAAGCCGCCGATCATCCGGAGCGTCGTGGTCTTGCCGCAGCCGGACGGCCCGAGGAGGCTGAAGAACTCGCGGTCGTTGACCTCGAGGTCGACGTGGTCGACGGCCAGCACGGCGTCGCCGGGGGTGGCGCCGTCGACGTACCGGGCGACGCGCCGACCCTGGGCGTCCCCGCCGAAGCGCTTGGTGAGCTGGGTGAGGCGGACGGCGACGTCGGCCACGTCGGTGGCGGATCCTCCGACCGAAGAGGGGCTGGTGGACCGTGAGCGTCGGCCGGGAGCGTGCTCCGGAAGCCTCGACTCGGTGGCCGAGGATAGGCACGGCCTTCCGCCGAAGTCAAACCACGGAAAGCGCACGCCCGGCTCGCCGCCATCGTGCGAGATTCGTGCGGTTAGCGGTGGTTTCCGGACGAATCGCCGCGTTGACCGCGGGTCGAGGGCCCAGGCCGGGATTACGGGTACGATACCGACGCGCGGCGCGCCAGAATTCGGCCGGGAGCCTCGGCCGTCGGGCCCGTCGCATCAGGGAGCCGCACCGCCGCATGGTCATGCCCGCCGTCACCGAGAGCGCCGTCATGCAGGCCCTGAGCCACGTCCAGGAGCCCGAGCTCGGGGGCGATCTCGTGACCCGGAACATGGTTCGGGACCTCCGGATCGACGGGGCGAAGGTGGCCTTCCAGATCGAGCTCACGACGCCCGCCTGCCCGCTGAAGGACGAGATCGAGGCCCGCGTCGACGCAGCCCTCAAGCCCCTCGGCGTGGAGGCTGTCGAGCTGACCTGGGGCGCATCGGTCCGACGCGCGGCCCCGCGAACGGCGGAGCAGCTGCTGCCGAACGTCCGGAACGTCGTCGCCGTGGCCTCCGGCAAGGGCGGCGTGGGCAAGAGCACGGTCGCGGTGAATCTCGCGGTGGCGTTGGCGAACGACGGCGCGCGGGTGGGCCTGCTCGATGCCGACATCACCGGCCCGAACGTCCCGCTCATGCTCGGGCTCGAGGGCCAGCCCGGGAAGAGCCCTGACAACAAGATCGTGCCGCTGAGCCGTCACGGCGTGAAGGCCATCTCGATCCAATTCTTCGTGCCACAGGGCCAGCCCATCATCTGGCGCGGCCCGCTGGTCGGTGGCGCGATCACCCAGTTCCTCCGTGACGTCGACTGGGGCGACCTGGACTACCTCGTCGTGGATCTTCCGCCCGGCACCTCCGACGCCCAGCTGACGCTCGCCCAGGCGGTCCCGATCTCGGGCGCCGTGCTGGTCACGACACCCCAGGAGGTGAGCCTCCTCGACGTCGAGAAGGCCCTCGCGATGTTCAAGCGCCTGTCCGTGCCGGTCCTCGGCATCGTGGAGAACATGTCCGGCTTCACGTGCCCCCATTGCGGCGAGACGATCGACCTGTTCGGCCGCGGCGGCGGCGAGCGATTCGCGCGGGAGCAGGGCCTGGAGCTCCTCGGCGGGATCCCGCTCGACGTGACGGTCCGGCAGGGCGGCGACGTCGGGGTTCCCGCGGTCGCCCAGCGCGAGCCGGGACCGGCGGCGAAGGCCTTCACCACGGTCGCCCGCACGGTCGCCGCGCGGATGAGCGTCCGGGCCGCGCAGGGCGCGGGCCAGCCGGTCCTGACAGTCTCCTAGGCGGGCTCTCGTCCAGGCGGGCTCTCGTCCAGGCGGGCAACCCGTCTGCTGGCGGGAGCTCCGGGGTTAGGCGGTCCTGACGGTCTCGTGTGCGTCGACGCGTCTCGCGCCGACCTCGATCGTCATCCCCGACACGGCCGGCTGGATCGGCAGGCCCGACGCGGCGCAGAGGCGCGCGATCGCGTCGCGGCGCTCCGAGGCGTAATGGACGAGGAGTCCCTGGCGAGCACCCGAACGGCGGAGGTGATCGATCGCTTCCTCCGTGCTGAGGTGGCCGCGGCGCGCGTCGTCGAAGGCCCCGTTCTCGAGCGTTGCCTCCATGATGAGCAGGTCGGCTCCGCGCGCGAGCTCCACGACCATGTCGCTCGGACCCATGTCGCCGGCGTACACGACCCGAGTGCCGTCCGCGGCCAGGATGTCCATCGACCAGGCCGGCACGTAGTGGCCCACGGGGTGCGGCGTGACGGTCAGGTCGCCGACGCCGAACGGCTGGTCGGAGACGTACTCGTGGACCTCGAACGCGACGTCGAAGAAGCCCGGCCGCTCGTTGATGGCCGCGGCGAGGTGCTCCAGCTTGTCATGGGCGCCCGGCGGCAGGAACACCGGCACGGGCTTCGGCGCCGGCTCGCCCCACGGGAAGCGGTAGCGCAGCGGCGCGAGATCGACCCAGTGATCGGCGTGGTAGTGGCCGACGACGAGGCCGTTGAGGTTCGCGGCCCCGAGGACCGCCTCCAGCTTCGCGGCGACGCCGCTCCCGATGTCGAACAGGACGTTGGCCGAGCCGGTCTGCACGAGCACGCCGCTCGCTGGCGTGTCACCGACCGGTCGGGCGGTACCCGTCCCGAGGACGGTCAGGCGCATCGGACCTCCGAACAGCTGGCTGCGACCCCGGACGCGGGTACGAACGCGGGTACGAACGCGGGTACGGTAGCGGCTGCGGCAAGGCCCTGTCGCTGAATCACGCGTCTCCGCTCCCGTCCCCGCCGGGTTCGCGAAGGCGTGCGAGCAGGACCGCCGCGGCGGCCAGGGCCGCTCGCCCGCGGCCGATGTCGTCGCCGAGGAACACGACCCGCCGCTCCCGATGCCGCCCGCGGGGATCCTCCAGGGCGATGCTGACGACCGTGTCGCCGCGCCTCGCTCGGATCTCCATGGCGAGGGCGGCCTCTACGCCGGCGAGATCGCGGACGCGGGCGGCTAGGGCCTCCGGATCCGCGGCGTGCCGGCCATGGGGCGCGGGCCGCTCCGCGAGCGCCTCCGCGAGCGCAAGCCGCTCGCCGAGCCCTTCGCCGAGCAGGGCGGTGAGCGCACCGCGCGTGCCGACCTCCGCGATCGCAAGCCGCCAGCCGCGCTCGTCGAGCGCCGCCGCGAGCTCGCTCGCCCACGTCGTCGGCCCGCGGCCCCAGACATGGCCCTCGAGCCGGCGGTCCACCTCCGCGGCCGTCTCGGCGACGCGAGCGGCGGCAGCCCAGCCCTCGCGATCGTGGGACGTGATCGTGACGTCGACCCCGTCGGCGCGGGCGTAGGTCGCGACGATGGGATCGGCGCTCCGGTCGAGCAGCTCGCCGAGACGATCCGCGATGAGCGACTCGCCGAGCCCGGTCGTCCGGAGGGTGACCATGGCCGCCGCGCGTCCGAGCCCTCGCGCCTCCAGGCGCGGGCGGACCCAGCCATCCCACATGGGGTGCAGCTCGCGCGGCGGCCCCGGGAGCGCGATCAGCACGCGGCCATCGGGCCCGTCCAGCCACCAGCCCGGCGCGGTCCCGTTGTCGTTCGGGATCGTCGTGACCGAGGGCAGGGTCCAGGCCTGCTTGCGGTTCGCCTCGACGAGCGGCAGCCCGCGCCGGGCGAACAGCTCGCCGAGCCACCGCTCGATCTCCGGGTCGACGGCCACGGTCTCGCCGACCACCGCGGCGATCGCCTCGCGGGTGAGGTCGTCCGGCGTCGGTCCGAGGCCGCCGGTCGTGACCACGAGGTCGACCTCCTCGAGGGCCTCGCCGAGGACTCGCTGCAGCGCCGGTTGGTCGTCCGGCAGGGCCGCGAGCCGTCGGACGACGACCCCGGCCTGCGCCAGCGACCGGGCCACGTCGCCCGAATTCGTGTCCCGGGTGACGCCGGTGGTCAGCTCCGTCCCGACCGAGACGATCGCCGCGGTGAGGAGCGGACGCATCGAGCGAGGGTAGCCCTGGCATGGTTCCGCGACGAGCCGCTGGTACGATGCCCTCCCGGCACCGACGGCCGGAACCGAGACGACGGAGGTTCCTTGGACGAGCAGGCTCCGGGGCTGCGAGCGCAGCTCGGTGCGACGATCGAGGCGGCCAAGCGCCTGCTGCGGGCCCATGTCGACCTCGCCCGGGCCGAGGCCGGCGAGATCCTCGACGCAGCCAAGCGCCTCGTCGCGTTCGGCGCCCTGGCCCTCGGGCTCGTGCTTGTCGTCGCTCAGCTGGTCCTGATCGGCGGGCTGCTGTTCCTCGGCGAGTGGCTGTTCGGCTCGATCGGCTGGGGCGTCCTGCTCGGGGCCCTGCTGCTGCTCGATGTCGCCCTCGTGGCGGTGCTCGCCGCGATCGACATCCCGGTCCGCAATCTCGGCGGGGCCTTCGTGATCGGGGCGATCGTCGGGGTCGTCGTCGGGGTCGTGCTCGCACTCGACCTCACTCACCGTGGCTGGAGCAGCCTCGGTGACAGCGTCCTGACGAGCGTCGACCCGGCCTGGCGCGCCACGGCGATCGCCGTCATCGTCCTGGCGATCGTCGGGGCCGTGCTCGGGCTCATCGCCGGCGCTCGGCGCGGCGGGGGAGCCGCCATCGGCAGTGCGATCGGGCTCGCCATCCTCGGGGCGATCATCGGGCTGCTCACCGCGATCTCGATCCCGGTCCAGGTCGGCGCGGCCCTCGGCGTGCTCGTGGCGCTCATCATCTGGCCGGCCATCACCGGCGTCGGCGCGGCCCGCCACGGGATCGATGGCGAGGCGCTCAAGGCCAAGTTCACGCCGGACGAGACGATCGGCGAGACGAAGGAGACCATCGAGTGGGTTCGCGCACGGCTGCCGCTCGCGCCGAAGTCGTAGCGGCTCGCGAGGGCCTGGCCAGCGAGGTCGCGCGCCTCGAGGCCTCGGGCCGAGCCGCCGTCGACATCCCGGCCCGGATCCGGCGCGAGCCGGCCAAGGTCGCCGGCGCCGCCTCGGGCGCCGCATTCCTGCTGCTCGGCGGTCCCGGCCGTGTCTTCCGCGGCGCCCGACGCGTGCTCTTCGGCCCGCAGGCCGACCTTCCGAAGTCGCTCCTGCCCAAGGAGGTCGAGAAGACCCTGAAGAAGCTCGGCCCGGACGGCGAGAAGGTCCGCGGCACGCTCGAGCGGGAGTTCGCGGACTACCTCGAGGAGAAGGCGCCGCAGCGGCGGGAGCGCGACCTCGGAGGTGCGACCGGAGCGCTCCTCGGTAATCTCCTCCGGCCGATCACCCTCCGCGCCGGGCGGCAGCTGGCCGAGCGCCTCCTCGATCCCGACAACCAGACCTTCGCCGACGCCCTCGAGCGGGTCCGCCGCCGGGAACCGGCGCCACCCGCCCAGCCTGCGTCCGCCGCCGCCTCCGGCGCATCCTCCGGCGTCGCCTCGACGGCCCCGGCTCCGAACAGGAGGCCGCGTGACGGCGGGCGCTGAGCCCGCCACTTCCGCCGGCCAGGTGGCCGGCGGCCCCGTCATCGATGTCCGCGACGTGCGGAAGGCCTTCGGCTCCGTGCAGGCGGTCAACGGAGTCACGTTCCAGGTCGCACGCGGCGAGATCTTCGGGCTCCTCGGCCCGAACGGCGCCGGGAAGACGACCACCATGGAGATGCTCGAGGGGCTGACGACGCCCGACTCGGGTGCGCTCACCGTCCTGGGCCTCGATGTCGCCGGCCAGACCCGCGCGATCAAGGAGCGGATC
>DASUHU010000156.1:0-2645 GCA_036273395.1 Candidatus Limnocylindrales bacterium | reverse complement strand
GCTTCGAGCCGCCGGGCTCGCCGGCGCGAAGGAGCGAGGCATAGTCGCGCGTGGGTCGGTCGGTCATCGATACCTATACTGCCCCGATGTCGGGATCCCGGAACGTCGTGCTGCGACCGTACGAGACGCGCGACCTCGAGGGGACGCTCCGGCTGCGGCCCCGGCTCTACCCCGGCTGGCCCGAAGCGACGGATCGCGAGTGGCACCAGGCGGTCTTCGAGTGGCTCGGGCGAGGACCGTCGGGCGAGCCGATGCATCGCTGGGTCCTCGACCACGACGGCGAGATCGTCGGTCACCTCGCCGGCGTGCCGCTCCCCTACCGGATCGGCGGCCAGCGCGTCGTGGCCTACACCCCGACCGACTACATGGCCCTGCCCGGCTACGGCTTCCACTCGGTCGGGCTCATGCGGACCTTCTTCCGGACCTGCCCGAACTACCTTGCCTGCAACGTCGTCGGCGACGCGTCGGCGATCGAGGGGCTGTTCCATCCGGCTCGGGTGGGCCGGCTGACCCACGGGCTCAAGATCCTCGAGCTCGGGTCGTACCCGCGGCTGCCGGCGCGCGTCCCGCGGGTCGCGGCGACCCTCGGGGGACGCGTCGTTCGCGGCATCGACGCGATCCTGCTCGGGGCGGCCGGGTCCGGTGGCATGACCGTGACCGAAGAGTCGACGACGGCCTTCGATGCGAGGTTCGACCGGCTGTTCGAAGCGGTCGCGGCGGCAGTCCCGTGCACCGTCGAGCGATCCGCGGCGTTTCTGCGCTGGCGCTACGGTCCGGGCACGCCGCGCGAGCCGTTCCGGCTGCTCACGGTGGCAGAGCGCGCGGCGGAGCGTGGGCCGGGCGATCTCGGCGAGCTGGCGGGCTACGCGGTCCTCCGGACGACGACCCACGACGAGGGCTTCGTGATGGACCTCACGACGCTGCCAGGCCGGCCGGACGTCGCGCGGGCGCTCCTTGCCGCGGGGATCCGGCGGTTCTGGGCGGATCGCGCGTTCGTGGTCCGGTATCGCTACCTGCCGTCGGCCGTGACTCCGGCGCCGCGGGACCTCCGACGCCTCGGCTTCGCGCTCCGGAGCGACGGCGGACGGGCCCTCCCGGGGATCCAGCCGGAGCGGCAGCTGGAGCTGCTCGTCCGGCTCGCGGCGCCCGAGGCCCAGGCCGTGGCCGCCCGGGCGGACCACTGGACCTACAATCTCGGCGACGGCGAAGCCAGCTTCTGGGTGCACTGAGGGAGGAGCCGCCGCCCGTGGCGATCGAGATGCAGGACGTGGCGGCCACCGTGCGCGGCTGGCTCCGCGAGCACGTCACGGGCGATCGCGAGGTCGCCGGGGACGAGCCACTCATCTCGAGCGGGCTCCTGACCTCCTTGCAGACGGTCGAGCTCGTGCTCTTCCTCGACGAGCACTTCGGGATCGAGATCAGCGACGAGGAGTTCGTCGAGGAGAACTTCCAGACGGTCGATGCGATCAGCCGGCTCGTCCTGAGCAAGCAGGAGTGAGCCGGGCGGCATTCACCCTCGACGACCTGCTCCTCGCCGCCGCAGACGAGCACGCCGACCGGATCGCGATCGTCGACGGCGAGAATCGGCACTCGTATCGCCAGCTGCTCGCGGCGACCGACGCCCTCGCGACGGCGATGATCGATGCCGGCGTCCGGACGGGCGACCGGGTCGGGATCTACCAGCAGAAGTCGTGGGAGTGCATCGTCGCGATGCTCGCCGCGTCGCAGGCCGGCGCGGCGTTCGTGAACCTCAACCCCGCCCTCAAGGCGGCCCAGATCGAGTACATCGCCAGGGACTGCGACCTGCGCCTGCTCGTCGCCGACACCGACAAGCTCGACGAGCTCGATCCCGAGCTCCTCCCCGCGACGTTCCACAAGGGCCCGGCGCCACTGCGGGCCGGCTCGATCGATCTCGCGACGATCCTGGCCGGCGGCGGTCGGGGCGAGCGACGCCGCCTCATCGAGACCGACCTCGGGACGATCCTCTACACCTCGGGCTCGACCGGGATGCCGAAGGGCGTCGCGTTCAGCCAGCGGAACCTCGTGGTCGGCGCGGAGATCGTGACGAGCTACCTCGAGAACACGCCCGACGACCGGATCCTGTCCGTCCTGCCGTTCAGCTTCGACTACGGGCTCAACCAGCTCATGTGCTCGATCCTCGTCGGAGCGACCCTCGTGGTGCAGCGCTCGCAGCTGCCGGGCGACCTGATCCGGAGCCTCCGGCAGCACGAGATCACGGGCGTCGCCGGGGTGCCGCCGGTCTGGTCGCTGCTGCTCCGGATGTCGAAGTCGCTCGAGGCCGAGCCGCTGCCCGCGCTCCGCTACGTCACGAACTCGGGCGGACGGATCCCGCAGCCGCACCTGGACTCGCTGCGGCGGCTGCTGCCGGGCACGAAGATCTTCCTCATGTACGGCCTGACCGAGGCGTTCCGATCGACGTACCTCCCGCCGGACCAGCTCGACCGCGGGTCCGAGTGCATCGGCCGGCCCGTCCCGAACACGGAGATCCTCGTGATCAGGGACGGTCGAGCCTGCGCCCCCGGAGAGGTGGGTGAGCTCGTCCATCGCGGACCGACCGTCGCCCTCGGCTACTGGGGCAACCAGGAGGCCACGGACCGGGTCTACCGGCCGAACCCAACCGCGCC
>DASUHU010000155.1:0-10052 GCA_036273395.1 Candidatus Limnocylindrales bacterium | reverse complement strand
GGCAGGCCCAGCAGGGCCGAGCGGTCGAATGAGGCCTGGACCCAGCCGTAGCCGGTTCCGAGCACACCCGGAACGAGCAGGCCCAGGCAGCCGACCCCGAAGCCCGCGATAGCCGGCCGCAGCTCGCGCGGGAGGGGCCAGCGGGCGAACCACCGGCCGGCACCGTAGAACGTGCCGATGTACAGCCGTCCGACCAGGCCCGCGAGGACGCCGATGAGGACGAAGTACACGAGCTGGACGGGATCGGTGAAGCCCGCTCCCGCGACGCGACCGAAGATCGGCGCATACCCGATCAGCGCGCCGAAGATCGTGAACGACACGATCGAGGCGACGAAGGCCGGGACGAGCGCCTCGGACTCGACGTCCTCGCGGTACGGGATCTCGGCCGCCAGGACCGCGCCGCCGAGGGGCGCCCGGAAGATGGCGCCGATCCCGGCCCCCAGTCCGCAGCTCACCGCGATCCTGGCGTCCCGGGCATCGAGGTCGAGGACACGGGCCAGGAACGACCCGAATCCGGCGCCGATCTGGGCCGTCGGTCCCTCGCGGCCGCCGGATCCGCCCGATCCGATCGTGATCGCGGACGCGACGAGCTTGATGAGCGGGATCCGCGAGCGGATCCGGCGGGCGCCGTGGTGGAACGCCGAGATGGCCGCGTCCGTGCCATGGCCCTCGGCCTCCGGCGCGAGACGGAAGACGATCACGCCGCTCACGAGGCCCCCGAGGCCGACCACGAGCGGGATCGCCCACGGCCGAAGCGCGTCGGTGATCGGGTTCGCGCCCTCGCCCGCGGGCGTCGCCGGCGCGAAGCCCGCGAGGATGCCCAGGAACAGCCGCGTGGCGAGCTCGAGGCCCAGGAAGAAGGCCGCCGCCCCGAGGCCGCTGATCACCCCGATCAACCCGCCCAGGATCACCCACTTCCGAAGGTAGTCGGCCGTGCGCAGGCGGGTCCGCACCGCCTGGAGCAGGCCCCGCGAGCTCAGGCCGCGGGTCGCGGCGCTCATCCCGCGGTCATCCCGCGCTCTCCAGGGCCATGACCATCCTGGCCGCGGTCGGCACGTCGGCGATCGTCAAGCCGCCGTGCTGGACGGCCCAGGCGAGCGTCGCCCAGCGTCGCTGGACGACCGCGGCCCGGAGCTCGGCGCCGGCCTCGGTCAGCCGGACGATCGTGACGCGAGCGTCGGTGGCGTCCTTCTCCGTGGCGACCAATCCCCTGGCTCGCATCCGGCCGATCAGCCGGCTCGCCGCGGCGAGGCGGCCACCCAGCTCCGCGGCAATCGCGCTCACCGCGACGCCATCGGGCGCCTCGCCGAGCACGACGAGGACGCGCCACTGGAGGAACGTCAGGTCCGGCGCGACCTCGGCCAGCACCCGGGCCGTGATCGCCACCGAGGCCACGACGATGCGCTCGAGGTCGCGCACGGGGTCGTCGGACGTGGCAGACTGCACCATGACAATAGTTTACATGAGTAGAGTGATGGAATGACAGTCGCGCTGCTGACCGTCGAGGGCCTGGTCAAGGACTACGGAGCCGTCCACGCCGTCCGCGGCCTCGATCTCGAGGTCGCCCAGGGCGAGGTGCTCGGGTTCCTGGGACCGAACGGTGCGGGCAAGACGACGACGATCCGATGCCTGCTCGGCCTGCTTCGGCCGACGGCCGGCCGGATCAGCGTGTTCGGGCTGGACGTGGCCGAGGCGGGGGTGCCGATCCGGGCGCGGCTGGCGTACGTCCCGGGCGAGCTGCGCCTGCCCGACCGGATGACCACCCGGCAGCTCGCGGCGACGATCGGCCGGATGCGCGGCGGGATCGAACCCGCCCGACGCGAGCGCCTGGCGGAACGCCTGGGACTCGACCTCGACCGCCCGCTCGGCGACCTGTCGACGGGCAATCGCCGGAAGGTCGCGCTGCTGCTCGCCTTCGCCTCGAACGCCGAGCTGCTGGTCCTGGACGAGCCGACGAACGGGCTGGACCCGCTGATGCAGCGCGTCTTCCTGGACCTCGTCCGCGAGGCCGTGGGCGAGGGCGCCAGCGTGCTGCTGTCGTCGCACGTCCTGAGCGAGGTCCAGCGGGCCGCGGATCGCGTCGTCGTGCTCCGCGGCGGTGAGGTCATCGCCCAGGGATCCGTGGACGAGCTGCGGCGGTCCGCTCGCCAGCGGCTCGAGATCTGGTTCGAGGGCCAGGTGCCGGAGGCGATCGCGCGCGTGCCCGGCCTCGGCGATGCGAGCATCGACGGCGATCGGCTGACCGCGACGCTCGTCGGGCCGATCCAGCCGCTCCTGGCCGCTCTCGGGTCCAGCCGCGTCACCTCGATGCTCGTGGAGGAGCCCGACCTCGAGGACGCGTTCGTCGACCTGTACCGAACGCCCGCATGAGCGCGAGCCTCGCCGTCGCGGCGACCGGGCTCCGAGCCCTTCGGCGCTCGATCGTGGGCTGGTCGATCGGGCTCGCCGGCCTCATCGCGGCAACCGTGGCGTTCTGGCCGGCGTTCAAGGGCGCATCGGGCATCTCGGCCGCGATCGACGCGCTGCCGGCCGGCGTCGTCTCGGCCTTCGGGCTCCAGGACTTCGGCTCGCCGGCCGGGTTCCTGCGCGGCAACCTGTACGAGCTGTTCGTGCCGCTGCTCCTCGTCATCGCCGGCGCCGCGTTCGTGAGCGGCCAGACCGCCGGCGACGAGCGGGCCGGCCGGCTCGAGCTGTTCCTCAGCCAGCCGATCGCACGGGGTCGGCTGTACGTCGCTCGAGCCGTTGCCGCGCTGGCGGCTCTCGCCGGCGTCGCGATCATCGCCCTCGTCGTGCAGCTCGCGATGGACGGCCTGATGGGCCTCGGCATCGACGCCGGCCTGGTCATCTCGACCCTCGCGCTGTGCGCGCTCCTGGCCGCGCTCCACGCGAGCCTCGCCTACGCGATCGCCTGTGTCCGGCCGGCCAGCGCACTCGCGATCGGCGGGGCGGTTGGTGTCGCGCTGGCCGGCTATGTCGTGAACGCCCTGTTCCCGCTCGTCGCGGAGCTCCGATCCCTGGTCGGGATCTCACCATGGCAATGGGCCCTCGGCGGCGACCCGCTGGTCCACCCCGCCGAGCCGTGGCGCTACGTGGCCCTCCTCCTGCCGACCATCGTCCTCGTCGTTCTCGGGACCGTGGCCATCCGGCGCCGGGACATCGCCGCGGCCTGAGGCCGGTCCCGCTCAGCGGCGCGGCCTACGACGAGGCGCTCCTCGGGAAGCACAGGGCCTTCGACGCGACCTTCGCGACGCTGTTCAAGGCCACGAATCGGACGCATACCGTAGAGACCTCCGGGATGGCCTTCGTGGAGAACGAGAGGTAGGCCACGTTGCTCAGGCCCTTGGCGACATCGATCGTCGCCGTGTAGGCCGGCTTCGAGGCCGGGCCGTGGCCGACCTGGAGGACGAGGTCCGTCAGCGCAAATCCCGGGTCGACGTTGACCCCGAACGTCCAGCTGCCGTTCGCGACCGAGAAGGTCGGATCGATCTCGACGGTCGGCGCGATCGCGGGCTGAGCGGTCGGCGGCGAGTACGGGAAGCACAGCGGCCGGGAATCGCTCGATCCGATCTCGCTCGTCGCGTGGAACCGAACGCAGACCTGGTCGACCGTCGGGACCTGGCTCGTCGTCACCGTGATGGGGCCCGCTGCCGTGGCGGCCTGGGACACGGGCACCTGGTTCGAGACCTGCATCGCGTTGGCGGTCCCCGAACCGACCTGCAGGACGACGTCGCTCGAGTAGCCCTCGGGATCGAGGTAGCCGGTGAAGGTCCACTGGCCACCGACCGCCGTCCACGAGTCGTCGATCTGGACGATCGGGGCGATCGGCGGTCGGGTCGCCGGCGCGCGGCTCGGCTCGGCCTGGCCCTGGCAGGCGGCGAGGGCGACGGCCGAGACGAGCAGCGCGAGCAGGGCGAGCAGGGCGACCGACGCCCGCGCTGCGCGCGCGATGGCCGGGCGGTGTGGGCTCCGGCTGGGCCGAGGATCGAGCACCGGCGCTGACCTCCCTGACGCGCGCCCGAGCGCGCGAGCTCGACATCCGATGCCGCGACAGACGGTAGCCGATCCCGAACGGTTGCCACGTCGACCCGATCGGGTCGTGGTCCGGGGTCGTCGGGTCGGGTCCGGTGCGGTGGGGAGTACTTCAGGGGGATCGAGGGCCCGGACTCCTAGCCCGATCGGGGGATTTCACGGGCGTTGCAGCCACCGCACGATCCCGGGGCTCGTGTCATGCGAGCTCGCCGCCCATCGATCCCACCGTCGATGTGCGCCAGGAGCGGGGTCGTCGCGCCTGGGGCCACCAGCAAGGAAGCCGTCGTGTCCGACTCAACCCTTCCCCGCCGCCTCGCCGCTGCGACGCTCGCCGCCCTGCTCGCGCTCCCGGCCCTCAGCGCCGTCGCGCTCGCCGCATCCGCCTCGTACACGGCGAACTGCAGCGTGAACCTCCGGGCCAGCACCTCGACGTCCGCGAGCGTCCTGACCGTCATCCCGTCGGGGACCGTCGTCACCGCGAGCGGCAGCGTGAGTGGCGGCTCGTGGTCCGCCGGCGGCTGCGCGGGCAGCAACGCGACCGGCTCGAGCTGGTACGCGATCACCGCGGTGAACGGCAAGTCCACGAGCACGCTCTATGGCAAGTCGACCGTCTATGCCGCGACCGGCCTGTTCACGCTCGTGACCGCGCCTTCGTCCAGCTTCCTGGAGGGCGTCGACGTCTCGACGTGGCAGGGCACGATCGACTACGCCCAGGTCTACGCGGCCGGCAAGCGCTTCGTCATCGCCAAGGCCACCGAGGGCATCGGCTTCACCGACGGCAAATGGGCCACGAACCGGGCGAATGCGCCCGCGGCCGGCCTCGCCCTCGGCGCCTATCACTTCGCCCGGCCGGACCTCAACGCCACGACAAGCGGCGCCGTCGGTGAGGCCGACTGGTTCGTCAGCCAGATGAACCTGACCGGCGGGATGCTGATCCCGGCCCTCGACCTGGAGGTCCACGGGACGCTGACGGTCTCGCAGCTCACGGCCTGGGTCCAGGCCTGGCTCGGCGAGGTCTACGCCAAGACCGGGACCCGGGCGATGATCTACACGAGCCCGTCGTTCTGGCGGACCTACCTCGGCGACACGGCCTGGTTCGCGCAGAACGGCTACTCCGTCCTGTGGGTCGCCCACTGGACCACGGCCTCATCGCCGTCGGTCCCCGCGTCGAACTGGGGCGGCCACTCGTGGACCTTCTGGCAGTACGCCGACAACGGCACGGTCCCCGGGATCGGCGGCGGCGTCGACCTCGACCGGTACAACGGCGCGGACCTCACGAAGGTCACGTACGGCGCCGACTTCGACGTCGCGGTGACCGGGACCTCGACGAAGCAGACCAAGGGTGTCTCGACGACGGTCGGGATCGCCCGCGACTGGTTCAGCCTGCCCGTGAGCCTCGCGGTGACCGGCCTGCCGGCCTCGGTGACGAGCAGCCTCGCCCCGACGAGCACGACGGGCTCGTCGTCGGCCCTGACCCTCACGACCACCTCGAGCACCCCGGTCGGGTCGTATCCCTTCACGGTGACGGGCACCTCGAACGGCGTGAGCCATGCCACCGCAGCGACGCTCGTCGTGACTGACGGCTTCCCGCCGACGGTGAAGACGCCGGTGTCGCGGCTCGCGACGGGCACGCTCGGCACGACCGTTCCGGTCCAGACGACGTGGTCGGCCTCCGATCCATCGGGCATCTCCGGCTACAAGGCGGAGCGCCAGGCGAACGGCGGCAGCTGGGGCATCGTCAGCCTCCCCAGCGCGATGACGACCACGATCAGCCAGGGCCTCTCCATCGGACCGTCGTACCGCTACATCGCCCGCGCCACCGATGGCGCCGGCAACACCAGCGCGTGGGCCTACGGCCCGACGTTCAGGGCCTCGCTGACCCAGCAGACCAGCTCGGCCGTCGTCTACGGCGGCACCTGGCGCAGCGCTTCCTCCACGGTCGCCTCGGGCGGCAGCCTGAAGTACGCCACCGCGGCCGGCGCCTGGGCGAGCTACCGGTTCACGGGCCGTTCGATCGCCTGGGTCGCCTTCCGCGGCCCGACCCGCGGCAGCGCGGCGGTCTACATCGATGGGGTCTACAAGACGACGATCAGCCTCTACGCCGCGAGCTACCACTCCCGGCCGATCGTCTACAGCTTCACGTGGGCCTCGTCGGGCACCCACACGATCAAGATCGTGGTGAAGGGCACCGCCGGGCATCCCCGGGTCGATCTGGACGCGTTCATCCGGCTCGCCTAGGTGTACGGCGCATGCGACCGCCGGCTCGCCTAGCGCTGGGCGACCGGCGCCGCGGCCGCCAGTCTCGCCCGGCGACGAGCGAGTTGCGCAGCGCGGCCCGCGCCGCCACGATCTCGCGGTGCAGCGCCGCGACACCCTGGTCATCGCCGTCGTCGCCGTGCTCGTCGGCGGCTGCCTGAGCTCCACCGCTCCGACCCCCGCGCCGTCCGCGGCCGGACCCACGAACCCGCCCTCGGCCACCGCGTCCGGCTCGCCCGCTCCGGGCCCGAGCGAGTCGCCGGCCCCGACGACCGGCGCCATCCCGCCGAGCTTCCCGCTCGCGGTCGTGACCGGCCTCGAGAACGCCAAGCCGGCCACGACGGTCGCGGACATCCAGGCGCTCGGCGCCGCGGGGAAGCTCGTCCTGCCCTGCGGGGTCGAGCTGACGGCCCCGGCGATCGTCGTCGCGCACATCCCCCTGGCTTCGGGTGCCGGCGGGGCGGGCGGCGGGAGTGGCGGCCCGGCGTCGACGTGCCTCCCCGCGGACCAGATCGCGAAGGACCTCCAGGCGCATCCGACGGACGTCGCGCTGCTTCCCGCGGGCCTCGTGGAGCCCGCGACTCGGACCCTCCCGATCGGCGGAAGCGGACCGTTCGGGCTTGGCGGGGCGGACCTCTTCGGTGACCCGGCGGCGCGGGTGCTCCCCTACCCGGTCATGGGCAAGGCGGACGGGAGCGCGACCCTGGATCCCGCGTGGTTCGACTACGACCCCTCGAGCATCTGGACGCTGGCGTCGGTCGGTGGCGTGTGCTCGGACGCTGGTTCGGCCTACCAGGCGCTGGCGCTCCACAAGGGCTGGGACTGGATCTTCGATGGCGGCACGGCGCGCTACGCGCAGGGCCCGCACCTGAACCCGAGCCCGCCGGCGGGAATCGGCCGGTACACCGTCGTCAGCCCGGTCGACACGGGCCACCACGGTGCGGTCGCGCAGCTGATCTCCGGCGCGGATCTCACGATCGCGGACGTCGAGTGCCCGATCGTCACGAACTTCGTCCCGAACTACGGCGGCCAGGTCCTCCAGTTCAGCATCAGCTCGGCGGTGCTGCCGCTGTGGCAGCAGAAGCTCGGCTTCGACGTCGTCTACATGGCCGCGAACCACAACACCGACAAGGGCCTCCTCGGCGTCCAGCAGACGCTCGAGCTCCTGCCGAAGTACGACATCGAGGGCGTGGGCCTCGGCCTCGACTTCGACCAGGCGATGGCTCCCGCCTACGTGACCCGGGCCGGGGTGAAGATCGCGTTCGTGGCCTGGAACGACGTGCCCGGCGTCTGGAAGGCCACGCCGACCCATGCCGGCGTACCGTGGCTGACCCAGGCCAACGTCGAGGCCTCCGTCAAGGCGGCCCGCGCCGCCGGCGCCCAGCTGGTCTTCTGCGATCCGCAGTGGTGGGGCGGCGCGGAATACCACAGCGACCTCGCGGCGGGCCAGCAGGCGCAGCTCGTGTGGTTCGAGCAGGCGGGCTGCGACGAGGTCGTGGGCGCCGGCACGCACCTGGCGGGGCCGTTGCTCCTCCAGGACCTCAACGGTCATGTCGGCATGGTCATGGCCAGCGAGGGCAACCTGACCTTCGGCCAGAACTGGTGGCAGGACACCCAGGAGGGCGTGATCATGACCGCGGCCTTCCGAGGCCCGCAGCTCGTGAACGTCCGGCTCTGGCCCTACGTCATGCTCCTCAACGCCCGGGGCGCGCTGACCGATCCGCAGGCCGACGGGCACTACGTCCTCGATCGCGTCTGGAAGAACTCGACGGTCGACTACCTGCCCTGATCCGATCGCCGCCGCCGCGGCGTCCGCGAGCCGGGAACCGGGGCCGTTATGCCGACGTCACGGCCGGACCATGGCGATTGCAACGGCCAAATCGCCGCAACCGGGATAATCCGCCGGTGCTCCGCCCTCGATCGCCGCGCGTGGGTCGCGCGCTGGCCGGTGACGTGGACGACCGAACCATCGTCGCCGCCGCTCCGGACGCCTGGCCCTGGCCAGGCGAATCGGCGCTGCCCGGAACCGGCTCCGGTGAGCTCGGGCGGCGGGCGGCGGGCTTCGGAGAGCGGGCGATCGACGTCTGGGCCACGCTGCGCCGGCTCTTCGGCGCGCTCGAATCGCGCGTCACCTCGGAGGCCCTCGTCTTCCCGCTCGCCGTCGGGATCGCCTCGCGGATCTACGCCAGCTTCCTGATCGCGCTGATGCCCCTGGCGGATCCCACGGCCGGGATCCCGCGGCTGACCGTCTTCCGGAACCCGTTCATCCAGTGGGACAGCCAGTGGTACATCACGATCGCGAACCTCGGCTATCACGCCGGGCCGATGCAGAGCGGGCCGTTCGGGGGGCGGCACGACTTCGCGTTCTTCCCGGGCTGGCCACTCCTGCTGGGCGCGTTCCGCCCGCTGGGGCTCGCCCCCGAGGACATCGCGGCGCCGCTCGCGAACATCCTGTTCGTCCTCGCGGGGCTCGTGATCTTCCGGGTGTTCGATCGGAAGTTCGGACGGAGCGCCGCGAAGTGGGGCCTCGTGCTCCTGGCCTTCAGCCCGCCGGCGTACGTCCTGTCGATGGGCTATTCCGAGCCGCTCTACCTGCTGCTCATCGCCGGCGTGTTCGCGACGACCGGACCCGTTCGGGCGGTCCTCTCGGCCGCTGTAGGCATCACCCGCGTGAGCGGCCTGGCGCTCGCGGCCGCGTCGGGCGTCCGATGGCTTCGAGCCTGGCGGGACTGGACCCCGTTCTTCACCGCCCTCGCCGCCGGCGTCGCCTTCGCGTCGTGGTGGATCTACATCTGGATCCTGACCGGCGACCCGATGGGCTGGCTCCAGGGCTCGGCCCAGTGGTCCCACACGCTCGGCCTGCCCGCCATCTGGAGCGCGATCTCGACGGGGTACCAGGCGGGAATCGGGGCGCTGCTGTTCGTGGCCCTGATCCTCGGCGCGTCGATCGCGCTGCTCCGGTATGACCTCGAGCTCGGGCTGTACTCGATCCTCGCGATCGGCATGTCGGTCATCGGCGCGCCGGTCGAGTCGATGCCGCGCCACGCCCTCGCGGCGTTTCCGGCGTTCGGGCTGCTGGCCTGGAAGCTCGGGCCGAAACGCTCGATCCTCCTCGCCATCGTCTTCGGTCTCGTCGAGGCGAACTACCTGATCCTGGCCTTCGTCGGCCCGATGCCCCTCGCGCCGTAGCCCTTGGCTCCGTAGCCCTCGACTCCGAAGCCCTCGGCTCCGTAGGCCTTGGCTCCGTAGGCCTTGGCTCCGTAGGCCTGCGTCGTCGAGCCCGGTTCAACCGCGACTTTCTGTCATCCGCTCGCTGGACGGTCGTTCGACGACGCGTTCGTGGCGTCACGGCAACGCAGAACGAGCATTCATCCCGAGCCACGCTCCCGCGGGGATGGACTTCGACGCTCGACGGCTGGAGCCGTACCGTGCTCGGGGCTAACGGCCGCCGCGTGGTCATATGACACAAACCACGGTCGCGCTCACCTTCGAGGCTGACGTGGGCGGTGGCTGAGCCCGGCCGGAGGCCGTCCGCGCCACGCGGCAACTCCGAGCTACAACCTGCCGCCGATGCCGGCGGTCGTGCCCGGATCGTCGCACCCTCGGCCGTGGCAGCCTCCGTCGTCGCACCGTGCAGCCGCCGCGCCGTGAGGCCGTGGCACCGTCGGTCGTCGCACCGTGCGGGCCGCGGCACCCCTCGATCGTCGCGCCGGGGCCGCCGTGCCGCGCGGCCGTTACGCCGTGCGGCGTGCAGCCCGGCGTCGTCA
>DASUHU010000154.1:0-7198 GCA_036273395.1 Candidatus Limnocylindrales bacterium | reverse complement strand
GACCGCGCCGCGTTCGGCTGCACCCCTGGCGATGCCGGATCCGGGGCCCGGCGGCCGCCGCTTCCCGACGAGCTGGGCGGGCGCGCTCGAGGGCCGAACCGGCGAGACCGCAGTCCTGGGCGACCGCGAATGGCTCGTCGTGGATCCCGCGGACCCGACGGGCGAGTCCGCGGACGCCATCCTCGACGCCGCGGCGGCCTCGGGCGCAACCCTGGCCGGCGTCGTCGTGACCGGCCTCGAGCCGGAGCGCCATGCCGGCGTCGAGCTGTTCGCGACGGGGCTCGGCCTGCGGGTCGCGGGGCCGCCCGGCTCGAACGGCCTCGTGCCCTATCCGATCGTCGAGCTCGAGTCGGGGCCCGTGCCCTTCGGGGACGCGGCCTTCATCGTCGACGCGAGCCCACCACCGTCGGCCGACGCGGCCGGTGATGACGGAGCCGGGGTGCGCTGGGCGGATCGCGCCGGCCGCCTGCGCCTGCACTCCGGCGGCGCCTCCGAGCGCTAGGACGCCGGCGGCTCGGGGTTCGTGGGGCCGTCCTTCGAGCGGAGGCGCTCGGCCTCCTCGCGGGTCGCCTTGTAGCCGCGGCCGAACAGCGCGCCGATCTGGGGCAGGGTCTTCGGCCCGCGCACGATCAGGGCGATGATCAGGATGATCACGAGCACGACGAAGACGTCCGTCACGGCCGGATCGTACTCCCGCCAGCCGGGTCGCTCGGGCAGCCGGTATCGTCCGAGCGTGTCGTCGTCCCGCGCTGGGGGCCAGCCTTCGAGCGCCGATCCGTCGCAGCCGCTGCTCGTGTTCGGCCCGCGTTCCCTCACGTACGACTTCGGCCCGGAGCATCCCCTGACGCCCCGCCGGTTCGGGCCGGGGATCGGCCTGCTCGAGGCCCTCGGGGCAGCGCCGGGCCTCGCGCCGGAGCCCGCCGACGACGCCGAGCTCGAGTGGGTCCACGAGGCGCGCTACCTCGAGGTCGTCCAGCGCTTCTCGACTGAGCCGTACTCGCCGCCGGCCGCCGGGATCGGGCCGGGCGACAATCCCTCGTTTCCGCGGATGCACGAGGCCTCGGCGGCCGTCGCCGGCGGCTCCATCCGGGCGATGGAGGCCATCCTGCGGGGCGACATCGGGCACGCGTTCCATCCCGGCGGGGGGCTCCACCACGCGATGCCCGGCCGGGCGTCGGGCTTCTGCATCTACAACGACCCTGCGCTTGCGATCGCCCGGGCACGCCGAGACGGGCTGCGGGTGCTCTACCTCGACTTCGACGTCCACCACGGTGACGGCGTCCAGGCGATCTTCTGGAGCGATCCCGACGTGCTGACGATCTCGATTCACGAGACGGGCCGCGCCCTGTTCCCGGGGACCGGCTCGGTCGACGAGACGGGCGGGTCCGAGGCGCCCGGATCTGCGGTGAACATCCCGCTCGAGCCCGGGACCGGCGAGCGGGGCTGGCTCGCGGCGGTCGAACGGGTGGTGCCCGCGCTGGCCGACGAGTTCCGGCCCGACGTCGTCGTCTCGCAGCACGGTTCGGACGGCCATGCCGTCGATCCGCTGGCACACCTCCGGCTGACCACGACCGCCATGGGCTCGGCCGCCCGCCTCGTCGACTCGATCGCCCACCGCTGGGCGGGCGGCCACTGGCTCGCGACCGGCGGCGGCGGCTACGACGCCTATCGCGTCGTGCCGCGGGCCTGGGGCCATGTCTGGCTGGCGATGGCCCATCGCGCGCCTCCCGCCGAGCTACCGGCTCCGTGGCGCGAGCGATGGGCCACCGAGGCGGCCGGCTACGGACAGGCACCGCTGCCCGGCACGCTCGACGATCCACCGAACGCCGGGCGGCCCTTCGAGCCATTCGACGCCGTCCTGGATGGCCGCGCGAATCAGGTCGCCGAGACCGCGCTGGCCCGCCATCGGGCCGCCATCGGGTCGCGGCCAGCCCGCGCGGCCCGCTCCGCTCGGCCCTAGCGGAGGAGCCCGGCGAGTCTCGCGCGACGCTGGAATCGCTCCACCGCCCGGGCCGGGGGCCCGGGCGGTCGAGCAGGGGAGCGGGAACGGTTGGTGCGGGCCCGTCCCGCTCCTCGGAGTCGGCGCTGGCGAGCGGTCAGGCTCGCATCGGCGCGACGTTGCTCGGGGCATCGCCGGACGCCTCGTGGCCGTGTCGCCACGGGACGCCGAGGCGCGGCAGCAGGGAGCGATCGAGGCCGTAGTAGCCCGCGACGCGCCAGCCGAGCATGAGGCCGACCGCGAGGGTGAACATGATCGGGTTCGTTGAGGCGGAGCCCGCGAGCAGGAACGACATGTTCATGAGCGCCCCGAAGAAGGCCGCGAAGCCCGTCAGGACGCCGAACACGAGTCCGAGCCCGACCGCCAGCTCGCCGAACGGGATCAGCCAGGCAAACCACGTGTAGGCGTGGTTGTCGAGCAGCGTCTGGATGAAGCCGCGGTACCACTCGTACGTGATCGGAGCGTGGCCGGTCTGGGGAACCGCGACGGCTCCGGTCCAGAAGCCCTTCAGGGCGTTGCCGCCATCGAGCCAGCCGCTGCCCTGGAGCTTGCCGAGGCCGGCCTCGATCCACTGGAACCCGACGAACAGCCGGATCGGCAGCCAGAGCAGGCCGGCTCGGGTGTTGTTGAACAGGTAGCGGGTGAACGCCGGGCCTTCGATCTCGACGACCTGGGCCTCGGGCACGCGGCGGTCCTCGAACAGGGCCGCGACGACGAGGATCGCCAGGATCCAGAACACGACGGCGAGCGCCGTCGCGAGATCGGAGCCGGGGGCCAACGCCGACAGCCCCAGATTCTCGTACGGCAGCTGGATGATCAGGACGAGGATGGCGGCGACGACCGCCAGCGGGACGACAGATCGACGAAGCGCGGACATCGCTTCAGCACCCCTTCTCTGCGGCCGCGCAGGCTGCGTGGCTGGGGACAGTGTCCACCTCGACGCGCGCCCCGCCGGGAGCCGAACGGCCCGTCAGCGGGGGGCCGATCGACGTGGTTTTCGGACCACGAGGACCGGGCACGGCGCCTCGCGGACGACGTGCTCGGAGACGCTCCCGAGGAGGAGCCGGCCGACGGACCCTCGGCCATGGCTGCCGACGACGACCAGGTCGACCTGCTCGCTCGCCGCGGCCTCGACGATCGCCTCGCCCGGCTCGCCCTGCCACACGATCGAGGAGATCCGCAGGCCCTCGCGCCGTCCCCGGAGGACGAGATCGCGGGCGGCCCGCTCCCGCAGGTCCCGGAGCTGATCGATGCGGGCCGCGGCCGGCGCGCCGGGATGGGACCTGACGGCGGGGTCGATCACGCTCAGGACGAGCAGCTCGGCCCCGAGGTCATGGGCCAGGTCCAGGGCCGACGTGGTGGCCGCGTCGGAGGCCTCGGACAGGTCGGTGGCGAGGAGGATTCGCTCGACGCGCGAGCGCCGCGGCTCGTGGGTGGCCGGCGGGTGCAGCGCGGCCGTGGCGGCTCGTTCCATGATCCGGCATGGTCCCGAGCGCGGCGGTCGGGCGGTAGGGACGTTCGGCCCCTCGAACGCGGGCCATCGCGCCCGTCCCGATTGCGACCACGGGCTACGCTGCCCGCGATGCGGTCGGATGACGCGCTCTACGCCCTCGACGCGGCGACCCGGGCGATCGCCGGCGAGCTCGACCTCGACAAGGTCCTCGAGCTCATGGTCGACAGCCTCCGCGACCTCGTCGGCGCGCGCTACGCCGCGCTCGGGATCGTCGATGACGCCGGCCGCATCGAGCGGTTCATCACGAGCGGGATCAGCCCCGAGCAGCGGGCCCGGATCGGGGACCCGCCACGAGGCCACGGCCTGCTCGGCACGATCATCCGGGAGGGCGTGACGCTCCGGATCCCGGACATCGCCAAGCACCCCGACACGTACGGCTTTCCCCCGAACCACCCGCCGATGCACTCGTTCCTCGGCGTGCCGGTGCTCGTCTCGGGCGAGCCCATCGGGAACTTCTACCTCACCGAGAAGGTCGGAGCGACGGAGTTCGACGAGAAGGACGAGGAGCTCGTGGAGATGTTCGCCGTGCACGCCGGCATCGCGATCCAGAACGCGAGGCTCCACCAGCAGGTCCAGCGCCTCGCCGTGGTCGACGAACGGCTCCGGATCAGCCGCGACCTCCACGACGGGATCATCCAGAGCCTCTACTCGGTCGGGCTGACGCTGGAGGACGTCCCCGAGCTCATGACCGAGAACCCCGACGAGGCCGTGGGCCGGGTCGACCGGGCGATCGACCGGCTGCACATGACGATCGCGGACATCCGGACGTTCATCACCCGCCTCGCGCTGCCGCCCGACACGACGCTCTCGACGGCGATCGCCGAGACCGTCGCCCAGACGGTCCGGGACGCCAGCCTCGGCGTCGAGCTCGACCTCGGGGGCGTGGATGCGCTCGACGGCCGGCTGTCGCCGGAGGCCGCGAACGAGGTGCTCCAGATCGTGAAGGAGGCCATGAGCAACGTCGTCCGGCACAGCCGAGCCACGCAGGCTGGCGTGACCCTCGCCGTCGAGGGGGATGCCATCGTCCTGTCGATCGCGGACGATGGCCGGGGATTCGATCCGGCGACATCCGCGGTTGCCGGCCATTTCGGGCTGGCGAACCTGCGGAAGCGGGCGGACGCGGTGGGCGCCTCGCTCGACGTGCGATCGTCGCCCGGCGCTGGCACCACCATCGAGCTTCGGCTTCCGCTCGGGGAGACAGAGGAGGTCCGGCGATGACGTCGCAGGCAGGCGCGTCCGACACGACCGGGGTCCCGGCGGGCCCGCTCCGGCTGCTCGTCGTCGACGACCACGAGGTGGTTCGACAGGGCCTCGTGGCCCTGCTCGACCGACGCGACGCCTTCCAGGTCGTGGCCGAGGCTGGGAGCGTCGCGGAGGCGATCGACCAGGCGGCTCGCCACGAGCCGGACATCGTGATCATGGATGTCCGCCTGCCCGACGGATCGGGGATCGAGGCCTGCCGGGAGATCCGGTCGGCCCGACCCGAGACGAAGGTGGTGATGCTCACCTCGTTCCCCGACGAGGAGGCGGTCCTGTCCGCGATCGTCGCCGGTGCCTCGGGCTATCTCCTCAAGCAGATCCGGGCGCGCGACCTGACGGCCGCGATCGAGACGGTCGGGCGGGGCGAATCGCTCCTCGACCCCGCGGTCACCGAGAAGGTCCTCGAGCGCGTCCGCCGGATCGCCACCGGCCCCCAGACCGACGAGCTCGCGAGCCTGACCGCCCAGGAGCAGAAGATCCTGGCCCTCGTGGCCGAGGGCAAGACGAACAAGGAGATCGCCGCCGAGGTGTTCCTCTCGGACAAGACCGGGAAGAACTACGTCAGCTCGATCCTGTCGAAGCTGAACCTCGAGCGCCGGGCCCAGGCCGCGGCGTACGTCGCGAAGCACCCACTCGGGCGGTGACGCCGGCGGGCTGAGGCTGCAATTCGGCCGGCCGGTTCTGGGTGGGTGCCGGGCGTCCCCTCCGACACCCACCGCGCTCGAATGCTGGCCTCCCGCCGACCTCGCCCGACAGGGCCGAATGGCCCGATCTCGTCGGGACGGGTCAACTCGAACATCCGGTCGAAATCGCCTCGGCGCAGTAGACTTCGCGTCTCGTGACCGCGTCTCCGACCCGGTCGTCGCGCCGCACGGCTCGGCGTCCGGACGTGCCCATCTCGGACGTCCCGCACGGCGATCCCCTCGAGCCGTTCGCGGTGCCCGTTCGCGCCTGGTTCGAGAGCGCCTTCGAGGCGCCCACGCCGGCGCAGGTCGGGGGCTGGGCCGCGATCGCCGCGGGCCGCCACACGCTCATCCATGCCCCGACCGGCAGTGGCAAGACTCTGGCCGCGTTCCTGTGGTGCCTGGACCGGCTCGTCCGGAATCCCTCGCCGGAGCCCAGCCGGGCCGCGCCCGGGAGCGTCCGCGTCCTGTACGTCTCGCCGCTCAAGGCCCTGACCTACGACGTCGAGCGGAACCTCCGCGCGCCGTTCCACGGGATCTCGCTGGCCGCGCGACGTCTGGGCGAGCCCGAGCCACGGATCACGATCGGCAACCGAACCGGCGACACACCGGTCGAGGTCAGGCGGGAGCTGGCGCGTCGCCCCCCGGACATCCTCGTGACGACGCCGGAGAGCCTCTACCTCCTGCTCACCAGCGCGGCGCGAGATTCGCTCCGGGGCGTGGAGACGGTCGTCATCGACGAGGTCCACGCCGTGGCCGGCACGAAGCGCGGTGCCCACCTCGCGCTCTCGCTCGAGCGCCTCGAGGCCCTCCGCCCGACGGGTGCGCCGCGACTCCAGCGGATCGGCCTCTCCGCGACGCAGCGGCCGCTGGAGACGATCGCCCGATTCCTGGGCGGGATCGGGCCGGACCGCGACGTCTCGATCGTCGATGCCGGCAGCCGCAAGCCCCTCGAGCTCCGGATCGTCGTGCCGGTGGAGGACATGGCCCGCCTGGGCGAGGCGCTGCCAGCCGAGGACTACCCATCGGGTCCGGTCGGCGGTCGGGGCGACCTCCGGACCAGCATCTGGCCGGCGATCCACCCGAAGCTCCTGGAGCTGATCCGGCAGCACCACAGCACGATCGTCTTCACGAACAGCCGGCGGCTCGCGGAGCGGCTGGCCCAGCGCCTCAACGAGCTCGCCGGCGAGGAGCTCGTCCTCGCCCACCACGGCAGCATCGCCCGGGAGCAGCGCGTCCGGATCGAGGAGGACCTCAAGGCCGGGCGCATCCCGGCGATCGTGGCCACGAGCTCGCTCGAGCTCGGCATCGACATGGGCGCGGTCGATCTGGTCGTGCTGGTCGAGGCCCCCCCGAGTGTCGCGTCCGGGCTCCAGCGCGTCGGCCGAGCCGGCCACCACGTCGGCGAGCCGTCGCGGGCCGTCGTCTTCCCCAAGTTCCGGGGCGACCTCCTCGAGGCCGCGGTCGTGACCCGTCGGATGCACGACGGCGCGATCGAGACGACGACGATGCCCCGCAACCCGCTCGACGTGCTGGCCCAGCAGGTCGTCGCGATGGCGGTCATGGATCGCTGGACGGTGGCCGACCTGCTCGCGCTCGTGACCCGCGCCGCGCCGTTCGAGACGCTGTCCCGCGAGGCGGTCGAGGCCGTGCTCGGGATGCTCGCGGGCGCCTACCCGTCCGACGAGTTCGCCGAGCTCAAGCCGCGCCTCACCTGGGACCGGGTCACGGACGTCGTGGAGG
>DASUHU010000153.1:0-9062 GCA_036273395.1 Candidatus Limnocylindrales bacterium | reverse complement strand
AGGCCAGCGCCGGCACGATGAACCTGTCGGTGAACGCCGGCTCGCTCGACGTCTGCGCGCCGAGCGGGTCCGCGATCCGGGTCCACTGGAACGGGACGCTTGCCTCCCAGAACCTCGGTGGCCTCGGCCTCGTGAAGGTCGACAGCAACACCTGGACGTCGAACGGCTTCGAGGCCGCGGCGCCCCATCTCGAGCTCGACGTGAGCGCGAACGCGGGCTCGTTCAACCTGAGCCTTGGAGGATGCGGCAATGCGTGACCGGCTCTATCGATCGCGAGACGATCGGATCCTCGCCGGCGTCGCCGGGGGCATGGCCGAGTACTTCGACCTCGACCCCTCGATCGTCCGCCTCGTCTGGGCGCTGCTCGTCATCGTCGGCGGCGCCGGAATCCTCCTGTACATCGTCGCCGTCATCGTGATCCCCGAGGAGCCGCTCGAAGCCTCGACCGCCGCCATGGTGGCCACTCCCCCGTCGGGGGCCGGACCCGCCGCCTCGGTTGCCGCCGGGAGTGGCCAGTTCACGAGTCGAGCCGAGGCGCGGGCCGCGCGGCGGGCTGCCCGTCGCGCGAACCGCGGCGGCTCGAGCGCGGGAGTCGTGTTCGGGGCCATCCTGATCCTCGCGGGCGCCTGGTTCCTGCTGCGGGACTTCCTGCCGAATCTCGACGATGCCGTCGTCGGGCCGGGCCTCCTGATCCTCGTCGGGCTGCTGCTCCTCGTGGCCTCGATCCGTCGCCCGCTGCCCCCTGCCCCGCCGGCTCCCCCGTCGCCGCCGACCGAGCCGGGCCCCCCGAGCCCCCCGGCCGCCTGACCCGCGTCATCGACCCGTCACGGCGTCGGGGGTAGATTCGGGCCAATCCCCCGCACACTCGGAGACGCTCGCCCATGTTCCTGTTCGGCAAGCCGGCCACCATGCCCGCGCCGGCCGAGGCCCTGCCCGGCCGATCGGCCCCGATCGTCCAGCCCGGCACGCATACCGTCCTCGGGACGCCCATTGCCGGTCCCTATCCCGAGGGCTTCCAGATCGCCGAGTTCGCGCTCGGCTGCTTCTGGGGCGAGGAGAAGGCGTTCTGGCAGGTGCCCGGCGTCTGGACCACCGCAGTCGGGTACGAGGGCGGCTACACGCCCAACCCCACCTACCAGGAGGTCTGCACCGGGAAGACCGGTCAGGCCGAAACCGTCCGGGTCGTGTTCGACCCATCGAAGGTCGGCTACGACGCGCTGCTCCGAGTCTTCTGGGAGTCGCACGACCCGACCCAGGGCATGCGCCAGGGCAATGACGTCGGGACGCAGTACCGATCCGCGATCTTCGTCCACGACGAAGCCCAGCGGGCTGCCGCGGAGCGCTCCCGGGCGATGTACCAGGACGAGCTCGCCGGCGCCGGCTATGGCGAGATCCGGACCGAGATCGTGGGGCCGCCCGCGCCGGCGTTCTACTTCGCCGAGGACTATCACCAGCAGTATCTCGACAAGGTTCCCCACGGCTATTGCCCGAACCACGCGACCGGCGTGACCCTCCCGGCGGGATTCGCGGCGACGCCGCTGCAGTACGTCGAGTAATCGCTCCAGCTGGAGCGCGAACCGGGCCCGGCAAACGCCGGGCCCGTTTCGATTCCGCGAGCCTGTTCGCGCGAGGTCAGTTCGCGCGCTTGCTGGCCTTCGGGCCCTCGCCCCGGACCGCCTCGACCGAGCCGAGCGCGCCGCGGAGCTTCTCGATCCAGGCCGACTCGTTGTCGCCGACGAGCCGCACGCACCACGCAAGGGCCTCGCTCCGGCTGCGCGCGACCCCGGCGTCGACGAGGGTGTCGAGCACCCCTCGCTCCTTCATCCGGAGCCGGGTCATGACCGGGACGCTCGCCGTGGTGAACGGGTAGCTCTCGCCACCGACCGTCACGGCCCACGACACCTTGCGCTCGAAGCGGTGTTCGGCGTCTGCCGCGATCCGCATCCGGGCGGGTCGCGTCTCCTCGCGGAAGCCCTCGACCCTCGAGGTCTTGGCTGCTGCCTTCTCGGCGTCGCTCGCGCCCGGGTCGACCTTCGCGTCGGCCAGCTCACCGCTGACGAGGATCTCCTCGCGGTCGCCGCTGACGCTGACGGGACCGATGAACCAGTCGTCGGGAATGCGGCCGGCGAACCAGCCTCGGATCTCATCCATTGCGCGTTGCTCCTGCTTGCCCTCGCCATCGCCGATCGGTGGCGAGTGCGGCAATTACACCATTACACCGTTGCACCTGCAAGTTGCCAACCGGCGCGGTCCGGGAGCGTCCGGCCCAGCCGGCTTCAGCCGGCTTCAGCCAGCGGCGGCCTCTCGATCCTCGAACTCGAGAGCGGCCGAGTTGATGCAGTACCGGAGCCCGGTCGGGCGCGGCCCGTCCGGGAACACATGGCCGAGGTGGGCGCCGCAGCTGGCGCAGCGGACCTCGATCACGCGCATGAACAGGGTCGTGTCCTCGTGGGTGACCACCCGCCCGTTCTCGATGACGTCGGAGAAGCTCGGCCAGCCAGTCCCCGAGTCGAACTTCGTCGTCGAATCGAACAGCGGGGCATCGCAGACCACGCAGCGGTAGGTGCCGTCGGCGTGGTTGTCCCAGTACCGCCCGGTGAAGGCCCGCTCGGTCCCGGCCTCCTGGGTCACGGCGTACTGGATCGGGCTGAGCCGGGCGAGGCGAGGATCGGTCACGGAAGGCTCGGAGGGCGAGCGGGGTGTCGTGGTGTCGGTCATGGGGTGAGGTCCTTTCAGGCGTTGGGGAGGGCGAACCAGAAGGTGGTTCGACCGGGCTCGGAGCTGGCGCCGACGCGGCCACCGGCGTCCTCGATGAGCCGCTTCACGATGGCCAGGCCGATCCCGGCCCCGCCGGTCGCTCGATCGCGCGACTTCTCGACTCGATAGAACCGTTCCCAGACGCGGGTCAGGTCGGAGGGCGGGATGCCGGGTCCGGTGTTCGTGACCCGGACCGTCGCCTCGCCCGCGGCGACCGTGAGCTCGATCCTGACCTGCCCGCCGCCGGGCGTGTACCGCACGGCGTTCTGGAGCAGGTTCGAGACGACCTGGGCCAGCTCGTCCTGCCGGGCGTGGACGATGACCGGCTCGGTCGGAACGGCGATCGAGACGCCGATCGAGCGCCGCCGGAACGCGGCCGCCGAGACGTCCGACGAGGCCCGGACGAGCGCTCCAAGGTCGACGTCCTCGGGCATCGGGCGGTCCGGCGACCCACCCGCGAGCAGGTCGAGCGAGGCCGCCAGTCGGCCGAGCCGATCGACCTCCTCCCGGAGCGAGTCGAACGTCGCCGGGTCGGGTGGCACGACGCCGTCCCGGAGCGCCTCGAGATAGCCCTGCAGATTGGTGAGCGGCGTCCGCAGCTCGTGCGAGGCGTTGACGACGAACTCCCGACGGATCGACTCCTGCTCGGCGAGTCGATCGACGAGGACGTTGTAGGCCCGGGCCAGAGCCCGCACCTCCGCGGGCCCTTCGTCCGGCGCCATCGTCAGGAGGTCGCCCTCGGCGGTCTTGGCCGCGACCTCGGCGAGGCGCTCGATGGGTCGCGCGATCCGATGCGCCAGGACCATCGCCACGGCGACCGCAGCCGCGATCGCGACCGCCGCCGCGACCAGGACCACGACGCTGACGCTCGTGTCGAACATCCGGCGGGCCTCGTCGGCGCTGTGGCCGGTGGCGGCCATCAGCGCCGCGAACTGGTCCGCGCCCGCCTGCATGACACCGAGCGCGACGATGACGAGCGAGAGCGCGGTCACGATGATCGCGGCCATCGCGATCCGCGCGCCGATCCCATCCGGCCTCACGGGCGCGGCCTCATGTCGCGGGGATTCGGCGGCGCTGGACTCGGCCCATCGCCCGGTAGCCGACGCCGCGAACCGTGGCGACGTAGCGCGGCTCGAGGGGATCGTCGCCGAGCTTCTCGCGGAGGCGCTTGACGTAGACATCGATGGCGCGATCCAGGACATCGCCCTCGCCCGTCCCGTGGATCGCGTCGAGCAGCTGGTCACGGGTGAGCGCCCGACCATCGGCATCGAGCAGGGCCCAGAGGAGCCGCAGCTCGAGCGCGCTCAGCACGACCGGTCGCTCGCCGACCCGGGCCTCGTGCCGCGCGGCGTCGAGAACGAGGTCGCGCAGGATGAGGACCTCGTCCCCGCTCGGCCCGGTGACGCGCTCCGTCCGGCGAAGGATCGTGCGCACGCGAGCAACGAGCTCGGCCGGCGAGAAGGGCTTCGGCAGGTAGTCGTCGGCGCCCTCGCCCAAGCCGTGGATTCGATCGGCCGTCGAGCCCCGGGCCGAGAGGACCAGGATGGGAGTCTCGCTCACGGCCCGCGCCCGCCGGATGACCGCGAGCCCATCGAGCTCGGGCAGCATGAGGTCGAGGACGACCAGCCGGGGCTCCGCCCGCTCGATCTCCCGCAGCGCCGCCCGACCGTCCGAGGCGGTGATCACCCGGTACCGCTCGCGCTCGAGATAGGTTCGGACGAGCGCGACGATCTTGGGATCGTCGTCGACGACGAGGATCGGGGCATCGGGGGCAGCCATCGCCGTGATCATCCGATGCCAGAGGATCGCCGACAACGATGACGGGCGGATGACCTCGCTCGATCCGTATCCTGTGCGGCCATGCCCGAGACCCTCGGCCTCGCGATCCGCGGCGTCGTCGTGGGATTCACGATCGCGGCCGCGGTCGGGCCGATCAGCCTCTTGACGATCCGCCGGACGATCACCCACGGTCGCGGTTACGGCCTGGCCTCGGGCCTCGGGGTCGCGACGGCCGACGCGACGTATGCGGGAATCGCGGCGTTCGGGTTGACCGCGATCTCCAACCTCCTCGTCTCGGGTCGGGTCCCGCTGGCGTTCATCGGCGGCGGAATCATCGTGCTGATCGGCCTCCGGACGATGACCCAGCGCCCGAGCAGCGTCACTGCGAGCACGGACGAGCGACCCGGCCTCGCCGCGGCGTACGCCTCGATCTACGCGCTGACGATGACGAATCCACTCACGATCCTGGCCTTCGCCGCGGTCTTCACCGGGCTCGGGTTCGCGATCGGGGCAACGACCTACGCCGATGCGGGGGGCCTGACGCTCGGCGTCCTCGTCGGATCCAGCGCATGGTGGGTGGTCCTGACCGGCGTGGTCGCCTGGCTGCGCGGCCGGATCTCGACCGCCGCGCTGGCCTGGGTGAACCGGGTCTCGGGAACGGCGCTCGTCGTGTTCGGGCTCGTGGCGATCGTCGAGGGAGTCGGAGCGCTCGGGGGCGGCTGAGCTCCGTCATGGAGACGTCATCGGCCGGTCCTCGTCCTGACATCGGGCCTGGCGAGGCTGTCGTCCGTCGGCACCCGCCGGCGCAGTCATTCATGGAGGAACCCGATGCGACGACTCCTGCTCGCCCTGACCACCGGCGTCGTGGCCCTTGCCGCTCTCGCCGGCCCGGTCGGCGCGAAGACCTTCGGCGCGGTCTATGTGAACAATTCGGTCTACCGCGTCTTCGGCAACGCCGCGAGCGTGCCCGACGGCACGGGCACCGATCCGTTTGCGAAGTTCACGAACTCCTCGAATGCGGATCAGCTCGGCGTGGCCGAATTCGGGCCGAACGATGGCAACCCGGGCGACAGCCACGGCGGCCGTTGGGCGGTCTACAGCGTGACCTGGACGACCGGCGATGCCTCGACCCTCGTCACGAGCTGGTCGCAGCTCCAGTCGCTCGCCGACAGCGGCGAGCTGACGATCACCCGGACGCCGGCCGCGGACTTCCGCTGCCCGGTCCTGGGAGATCCTCAGCCGCTCGGCTGACGCCCTCGACCACGCGAAATGGCCGGCCCCGGCGCACGCGCCGGGGCCGGCCGTGTGTGAGTCTCGTCGAACGGAATGTGGCTCCGGCGGTAGGACTCGAACCTACGACCAAGCGGTTAACAGCCGCCCGCTCTACCACTGAGCTACGCCGGAGCGAGGGTCGCCGTCGGCGACCGGGCGGCGGCCCTTCGGGGCCGCGCCGCGCGACAGGGTAGCAGGCCCGTTCCGGGATCCCGGGCCCGGGCCCTCGCGCCGTCGACTGCAAGGCGTTCGTGACGGCCTCGCCTGCGCCTGTTAGGGGTCGATCCGACCGCCACGAGTGCAGTACGAGACGGCATCGGGCAGGCGACAGCTCATGGGGACAGCCGCCTCGCCGCGATCGGAACCCATGCGTCGATGGAGGATCGCGATGCAGGTCGTCTCGTTCCGCGCTCGGCTCGGATCCCTGCTCTCGGCGGTGCTGCTCTGCGCGGCCTCGGCGCCCCTCACTGTTGCCGCCGCGGCGCCAAGGCTGCTCCCGGCGGTCTCGGACTATCAGCTCGTGAAGGCCGGCGCCACGCCGCCGACGCTATCGGATTGCATCGCCGCGGGTCGCCGCTGCTTCACCCCGGCGGGCTTCCACGCCGCCTATGACCTCGGGCCGCTCTATGACAGCGGCCTCGACGGCAGCGGCATCACGGTCGCCATCGTCGATTCGTATGGCAGCGACACGATGGCCAATGACCTCCACGTCTTCGACCAGGCCTTCGGGCTGCCAGCGATGTGCGGCGAAGTCGACGTCACCTGCACGTCCGGCATGCCGACCTTCACGACCCTGTCGGTGCAGGGGTCGCCGGCGACAGTGGCCCAGCCAGGCAAGGGGACGCACCAGGAGGACAAGTCCGCCTGGTCGATCGAGGTCGCGCTCGACGTCGAGAGCGTCCACACGTTCGCGCCCGGAGCGAACATCCTGCTCGTGACGGTCCCGACGGCCGAGACCCTCGGCGTCCAGGGCTTCCCGCTGATGATGGCCGCGGAGCAGTACGTCGTCGACCACCACCTGGCCGACGTCATCAGCCAGAGCTTCGGGGCGTCCGAGCTCACGTTTGGGAGCACAGCCTCGCTCCTGAACTTGCGGCACGCCTATCAGTCCGCGGCCGCGAACGGCGTCACCGTGCTCGCGTCCACCGGCGACTTCGGCTCGACCAATGCGATCAAACAGCCGGTCGGCCAGGGAGGCGGGGTCTTCGCGACCCAGAACGTGGCCTGGCCCGCGTCCGACCCGCTCGTGACGGCAGTCGGCGGGACGTACCTCTGCACCGACCCGCTGGCGTCGACACGGGTCGTCGACAGCTCATCCCCGCCGGCGAGGTGCGCCGCCAATCCCGGCCAGGCCGAGGTCGGCTGGATCGACACCGGCGGCGGCTTCAGCAGCGTCTTCTCGAAGCCTGCCTACCAGGACACGCTTCCCGCGGGCTCGACGGCGATCGGCTCGATGCGAGGGATCCCTGATATCGCGTCCGAGGCGAGCTCGCTCAGCGGACCGCTCATCTACGACAGCAATGCCGGCCTCGACACGGGCTCGAACGTCGCCGGCGGTAACGGCGGCTGGTACGTCATCGGTGGGACGTCGGTGTCCTGTCCCGAGTGGGCGGGCATGGTCGCGATCGCAGACCAGATCAACGGCGGCGGCCTGGGGCTCATCAACCCTGGCCTGTATGCCCTGGCCTCGAACACCAGCCAGTACGCAGCCGACTTCTTCGACGTCACGACCGGCGACAATGGCGCGTTCGCGCCGGACGTCCCGGGCTATCCGGCGACGACCGGTTGGGATCCGGTCACGGGTCTCGGCACGCCGGATGCCGCGGCGCTGCTGCCGGATCTCGTCACGGCGGTGAACAGCCAGTAGGCCAGTCGATCCGGACCTTTTCGTCACTCGCACGCCGGCGCCGGGCATGCCCGGCGCCGGCGTGCGCGCGTAGGCTGGGCACGTGTCCACTCCCCCCTCGCGGCCGACCCTGGGCGCAGCGGGCGGCGGTCCCGCTCTCGGGTCGGTGAGCCGGCCGCTCATTACCGTCGAGCAGCTGGTCGCGCGACTGGCGGACCCGGCTCTTGCCGCCGGCACGCTCGTCGCCGACGTCCGGTGGGTCCTCGGCCAGCCAGGTGCGGGTCGAGCGGCCTACGAGGCCGGCCACATTCCAGGCGGCATCCATCTCGACCTGGATGACGATCTCGCCGACCCCGACGGTTTCGGCGCGCCGGGGCGGCACCCGCTCCCGACCGTCGCGGCGTTCGGGGATCGGCTTCGGGCGTGGGGCGTCGACGACGACACGCTCGTCGTCGGCTACGACGACGTCGGTGGCTGGGTCGCGGCTCGCCTGTGGTGGATGCTCGACAACCTCGGGCACACGCTGCCGGGGCGCGGCGGCGCGGCCGTCCTCGACGGCGGCTGGAACGCGTGGCGCGATGCTGGCCTGCCGGTCTCGACCGACCGCGCGCCAGCGCCTCGGCACGGAGGCGCGCGGCTGACGCTCGCCGATCGCTGGACGAACGTCATCGATCGAGAGGAGCTGCGCGGACGACTCGGGACCCTGACCCTCCTCGATGCGAGAGCACCGGCTCGGTACCGGGGCGAGACGGAACCGATCGATCCCGTCGCGGGTCATATCCCTACGGCCCTCAGCGCGCCCTGGGACGCGACGCTCGACTCCGACGGCCGGTTCAAGCCGGCCGGCGAGCTGCGCCGCGTGCTGGAGTCACTCGGGGCCGCCGGCGGCCTTCGCGGCAGTGGCACGCGCGCCGATGGCGGCGAGACGACGCCGACGGTCGTCTCGTGCGGCAGCGGCACCTCGGCCGTGCAGCACATCGTCGCGGCACGGCTCGCGGGACTGCCCGACCCGATCCTCTACGTCGGGTCGTACTCCGACTGGTCGAGGAGCGGGCTGCCCGTGGCGACCGGGTCGGAGCCGGGCTCCGCGTCGATGGCTCGAAGCGCCGAGACGCCCGCTGTCGATTCCGCCTAGACCCGTTCGTCGATCCCGCAGAACGACGCCACGAAGGCGCACCAGACGGAGGTTCCACGATGGGAAATCGGATCGTGCATGCCGAGGTCGTCGGGAAGGACGGCCCCGCGCTCCAGAAGTTCTACGGCCAGGTCTTCGACTGGAAGCAGAACACGGACCTGCCGGGTGGCTACGCCATGACCGACAGCGCCGAGTCGGGCGTCGTCCTCGGCACCGGGCCCTCACCCGATGGTGGCGCCGGCTGGGTGACCTTCTACATCAGCGTTCCGGACG
>DASUHU010000152.1:0-2190 GCA_036273395.1 Candidatus Limnocylindrales bacterium | reverse complement strand
GAGCTCGTGCGAGACCTCGGCGACGAACTGCCGGTTCCGGCTCTCGGAGTCCTCGAGGCGCTGGATCGTCGCGGCGAGCGAGTCCGCCATCCGGTTGAACTCGACGGCCCAGTCGGCGAGCTCGTCGGCACCGAACACCGGGACCCGGGCCGCGAGGTCACCGCCCGCGATCCGGGCGGCCGCGAGGCTCCCCGATCGAACCGGGCGAAGGAGGCCGCGGGAGATGAGCCCGGCCGTGCCGAGGGCGACCACGAGGGCCACGAGTCCCGCCGCCAGCAGCCCCAACCGCAACTGTGCGAGGGCGTCGTCGATGCCCATCGCCGGGAAGACGAAGTAGATCGAGGGCCCATCGGCACCGTCGAGGCTGGCCCGGCCACCCACCACCAGGCTCGGCGAGCTGCCGATGGTCAGCCACGCATACGAGAGCCGGCCCGCGGCGACGCCGTCCGTGAGGGCCGTGGGCAGGCTCGCCTCGGCGTCGGACAGGGCCAGCGTGGAGGCGTAGACGTCCTTGCCGCCGAAGTCGGCGATCTCCTCGACGTCGCCCCGCAACCGGAATGCGGCGGGCAACCCGGCGGCCTGGAAGTCGTGGCTCGTCGCGCCGGCATGGAGCGCGCCGGGCACGAGGACCGAGAGATTGAACTGAGCCTGCCGGGTGGCGTCGGCCAGCAGCGTGTCGCGCAGGCGCGCATCCACGAACGCGTACGTCCCGACACCGATCGCAAGGACCGTCGCCGCGACGAGCGCGACGAGGGCGACGGCGAGGCGGCCGCGGATTCCGCGCACGTCAGCTCGAGGTCGGTCGAACGGCCTTGTAGCCCGCGCCCCGCACCGTCACGACCAGCTCCGGGTTCGCCGGATCGGCTTCGATCTTGGCGCGGAGCCGGCCCACGGCGACGTCGACGAGGCGCGAATCGCCGAGGAAGTCGTAGCCCCAGATCCGGTCGAGAAGCGTCTCGCGCGGCAGGACCTGGCCGGGGTGCGCACAGAGCTCCGCGAGCAGGTCGAACTCCGTCCGAGTGACGGGGATGTCGCGGCCCTCGCGCGTCACGGTCCGCCCGGCGAGATCGACCTCGAGCGAGCCGAGTCGCAGCCGCGCCGGTCCGTCATCGGTCGGGCCGCGCTCGCTCCGGCGGAGGGCCGCCCGGACCCGCGCGACGAGCTCGGGCATCTCGAAGGGCTTCCGGAGGTAATCGTCGGCGCCCGCCTCGAGCCCGACCACGACGTCGATCGTGTCGCCCCGCGCCGTGAGCATGACGATCGGCGTCGTCGAAACGCGCCGGATCTGTCGCGCGACGTCCAGGCCGTCGAGGCCCGGCAACATCACATCGAGCAGGACGAGGTCCGGCGCCTCGCTCCGGAACCGCTCGAGACCGTCCGACCCGTCGACGGCCGTCACGACCTCGAAACCGACGCCCCGGAGCCCGAGGGCGGTCACCTCGCGGATCGACGGGTCGTCCTCGACGAGCAGGATCCGGCCGTACACCCAGCCCTCCGGTGCAGGAATCTCAGCCGTTCGGCGTGCGGGATCGTAACAATCGACCGAAACACGACCGCTAGAGTCGCGTCTCAGTGACGCACGCATGTCCCTGACCGAGACGCCCGACGAGTTCGATTCGCCCCGCGGGAGCGGGGCGAGCATTCGATCCAACCCCTCGGGCATCCGCTCCAACGGCCCGGATCCCGCCGTTCCCGCGGCCTCCCCAACGACGTCGGAGGCCGCGGCATCATCCGCGAACCCTCCCGCAGGTGCGCCCGCCGGTTCGCCGGCGAACCCTCAGCGCGGCGCCACACCGGGCGTCGCCGCGGTCCTGTCGCTGGTCTTCCCGGGAGCGGGCCAGCTCCTCGCCGGCGCGATCCGACGGGGCCTGCTCATCGCCGTTCCGACGATCCTGCTGATCCTCGTCGTCGCCGCGGCGGTCGGCGGCGGTACGAAGCAGCTCCTCGGCCAGCTCGTCCAGCCGAGCGTCGTGCTCGGCATCGTCGTCGTGAACGGGATCTACGCCCTCTACCACCTGTTCGCGATCGCGGACGCGTGGTGGGTCGCGCGCCGACGACGGCCCGGGACCGGCGGGCCTCGCGGAGCCGCAGCCCTCGTCGTCGCGCTCGTGCTCGCCGTCGGCCTGCACGGCCTGGTCGGGGCGCTCGGCGTGCAGGCATGGCAGACCGCGTCGGCGGTCATCGCGAACC
>DASUHU010000151.1:0-3571 GCA_036273395.1 Candidatus Limnocylindrales bacterium | reverse complement strand
GTCCTCGCCTCGTTGCTCTACGGCGGCCTGGTCCTGTCGCAATCGGCCCGGACACTGAACGGCAGCGTGCCGATCCGGACCGTGAACCAGAGCGCCGACGAGTACGTGCCATCCGATCTCGGGTCGGTCGACGGGATCCGCTACGTCGTGCCCGAGGACCTCGGGCTCCGGGTCGACGAGTCGAGCTTCGTCGCGACCGTCGACCTGTCGTCGGTCCAGCCCGGCGCCCAGCCCGTGTCGCTGAGCGTCCAGGTCTCCGCCACGGACCCGCGGATCCTGGTCCAGGACTTCACGCCCCGGCGGATCACGGTCACGGTCGATCGCGTGACGAGTCGGACCGTCCCGATCAAGCCCGTCATCGGGCAGGTCCCGGCCGGGTTCCAGATCGGCGACCCGCAGCTCAGCCAGACCTCGGCCACGGTCACCGGTCCCGAGACGCTCGTCAACCAGGTCCAGGAGGCGGACGCTCGGATCCGGATCGACCCGTCCGGCATCGACGTGAACGGCCAGATCGACCTCGTCCCGGTCGACGCCAACGGCAACACGGTCGTCCCGATCGACGTCTCGCCCGCGACGGTCGACGTGAAGGTCCCGGTCTTCACCGATCGCCGGACCCGGAGCCTGCCCGTCAACCCGGTCGTGACGGGCACGCCGGCGGCCGGGTTCGAGGTCGCCTCCGTCACGGTGGACCCGACGGTCGTGTCGATCGAGGGTGACGCCAACGACCTTGCCGGGTTGGATCGGGCGGACACCCAGGCGATCTCGGTGTCCGGTGCGTCGTCGGACGTGGTGCTGTCGGTCGGCCTCGACCTGCCGAGCACGGTCGAGGCCCTCGGGCCAGCGACGGTCGACGTGACCGTCCACCTCCGGCCCGTGACCGCGAGCCGGACGTTCGAGGCCGGCCTCGTCCTCGTCGGTGCCCGCGCCGATCGGACCTACGCCCTCTCGACCGACCAGGTCCTCGTGACGATCGGGGGCTCCGTGGCCGACCTGGATCGGCTCTCGGGTGCCTCGCTCGAGCTGGCGCTCGACGTCACGGGCCTCGATGTCGGCAGCCACCAGGTCGCGCCCGATGCGAATCTCACCACCGGCCTGACCCTGATCTCGGTGGCCCCGACGCCCGTCACCGTCACGATCGCCGCACCATCGCCGTCCCCAGCACCGATCGCCAGCCCCTGATCGGGCCGGCCCGCTTCCCCAGACCCACTGCCAAAGGGAGGACCCCGCTCCGGCATGGCACGCCTGTTCGGCACCGATGGCATCCGCGGTGTCGCCAACGCCGATCTCAAGCCGACCATCGCGTTCGCCCTCGGTCGGGCCGTCGCGCGGCGGCTCGCGGATCCCGGCGGCGCGATCGTCGTGGGCCAGGACACCCGCCGCTCCGGCGACATGTTCGTGGCCGCCATCACGGCCGGCGCGACGAGCCTGGGCGTCGACGTCCACCGGGTCGGGGTCGTGCCGACGCCCGCCCTCGCGTTCGTCACCGCGGACCCCGAGTTCGCGGCGGGGATCATGGTCTCCGCCTCCCACAATCCGGCCGAGGACAACGGCCTCAAGGTCCTCGACCAGGACGGCCTGAAGCTCGACGACGCGATCGAGGACGAGCTCGAGCAGCTCATCTGGCGGAGCGACGAGCTGCCGGGGGTCCCCAACGACCAGCTCGGCATCGCGGTCGACGCGGGCGATCGGGTGCGCGAATACGTCGGGCACCGGATCGGGCTCGCCCGACGGATCGATGCCGGCGCGCTCCGGGTCGTCCTCGACTGCGCAAACGGCTCGGCCTGCGCCGTGGGGCCCGAGATCGTGCGGGCCACGCGCGCGTCGGTCGAGGTCATCCACGACGCGCCGGACGGCGTGAACATCAACCTCCACGCCGGCGCCACGGACCCCGCGGCGCTGGCGGCCCGCGTCGTCGAGCAGCACGCCGACGTCGGGTTCGCGCTTGACGGCGACGCGGACCGGCTCATCGCCGTCGACGCCGCCGGCGAGGTGGTCGACGGCGACCAGGTCCTGGGGATCCTCGCGCTGGAGCGCCTGGGGCGAGGCGCGCTCGCGGGCGGCTCCCTCGTCGTCTCGGTCCTGTCGAACGGCGGGCTCCAGGCCGCGGTCGAGCGGGCCGGCGGCTCGATCGTCCGGACCCCGGTCGGGGACAAGTACATCCTCGAGGGCATGCAGGTCTCGGGCGCCGGGCTCGGCGGCGAGAAGAGCGGCCACGTCATCGTCCGGGAGCACACGACCTCGGGCGATGGGATCGTGACCTCGCTCGAGCTCCTTCGAGTCATGACCGGGGCCGGCCGCAGCCTGGCCGACCTCGCCCGCGAGATTCCGATGCTGCCCCAGCAGCAGCGCACGATCCGGGTCCGGCACAAGGACCAGTGGGAGGGCGACCGGCCCCTGACGGCGGCCATCCGCGACGCCAGGGCTCGCCTCGGGAGCGAGGGCCGTATCGTCGTCCGGCCGTCGGGCACCGAGCCGGCGCTGCGGGTCATGGTCGAGGGCAGCGATGCGATTGTCGTGGCCGAGCTCGCCGACGCGTTGGCGACCCTCGCGAAGCAGCGCCTAGACTGAGCTCGAATGTGTGGAATCGTCGGGTACACCGGCCCGCGTGAAGCCGGTCCGATCCTGCTCGAGGGCCTGAAACGGCTCGAGTACCGCGGCTACGACTCCGCGGGGATCGCGCTGGTGGACGAGTCGGGGGACCTCTTCGTCGAGAAGAAGGCGGGCAAGCTCGCGGTCCTCGAGACGGCCCTCGAGGATCGGACGCCCCACGCCGCGCTCGGCCTGGCCCACACCCGCTGGGCCACGCACGGCCGCCCGACCGACCTGAACGCCCATCCCCACCAGGACTGCACGGGCGAGATCACCGTCATCCACAACGGCATCATCGAGAACTTCCAGGAGCTCCGCGACGGGCTCGTCGAGCGAGGCCATCGGCTCGTCTCCGAGACCGACACCGAGACGGTCGCCCACCTCGTCGAGGAGGCCTACCACGGCGACCTCGCGGACGCCGTGCGGGCCGCGCTCCGCCAGCTCGACGGCGCGTATGCCCTCGTCGTCATGCACCGCGGCGAGGTCAGCCGGCTCGTCGGCGCCCGGATGAACGTGCCCCTGATCGTCGGGCTGAACGGCGAGGAGAGCTTCATCGCCAGCGACGTCTCGGCGATCCTGCCCCACACGAACCGGGTGATCTTCCTCGAGGACGGGGACGTCGCCGACGTCCGTCCGAGCGGGGTCGTCATCACCGACCTCGACGGCAGCACGCTCGATCGCCGCGAGACCCTCGTCGACTGGACGCCCGAGGCTGCCGAGAAGGGCGGCTTCGAGCACTTCATGCTCAAGGAGATCCACGAGCAGCCGGACGCCCTGGAGAACGCTCTGCGCGGCCGGCTCGATGAGGATAACGCCACGGCCCATTTCGGCGGGCTGAACCTTAACTCGGCCCGGCTGCGCCAGGTCGATCGCATCATCATGACCGCCTGCGGCACCAGTTACCATGCTGGGATTGTCGGCGAGTACCTGTTCGAGGAGTTCGCGCGGATCCCGGTGGAGGTGGAATACGCCTCGGAGTTCC
>DASUHU010000150.1:0-3356 GCA_036273395.1 Candidatus Limnocylindrales bacterium | reverse complement strand
CGGCCGCCAGCGGCCGGCGGCCGTGTCAGCTCGGATGGATCTGCCGGGTAGCCGAACGAGAGCAGGTACTCGCAGTGGCGATCCTCGGGATAGCCGAGGATCGACCGGGCGAGGTCCTGGTCGTACACCGTCGCCGGACAGCTGCCGATCCCGAGTCCCCACGCCGCCAGCATCATGTTCTGGGCCGCGATCCCGAGATCCCAGGTGATCGACAGCGGCCCGTCGGGACCTCGGGGGTCGGGGGTCACGAGGGCCACCGCCGCGGCTGCGCCCGCGAGGTGACCGGCGAACCGGCCGAGCTCGCCGAGCCGCCGGAGCTCGTCGCGATCCTCGATCGCGATGAAGTCCCAGCGCTGGAGGTTCTTCGAGCTCCCGGCATGCCGCCCGGCATCGAGGATGCGCGCGAGGTGGTTGGGCTCAAGGGAGCGGTCGGCGAACCGCCGGATCATCCGCTTGTCGCGGAGCGCCTCCCAGACGTCCATCAGCCGAGCGTCAGGCGCTCGGCCCGATCGGCGACGGTCGTGGATCGGCGCGCGCCCGGTCGAGCGAGGGCCCTGACCAGCAACCGGAAGCCACCCGGCTCGTCCTCGATCGCGGAGAAGGGCTCGGGGTCGGGCAGGCGATGGGCGTCGACCGCCCCGGCCCGCGCGGCAGCCGCTTCCGGGTCGGGCCCGCCGGGCAGCGTCGACGCGAGGAACCGGGCGACCTCGGCGCGATACCGCGCCGACTCGTAGAGCCAGCTGTGGCCGCCACCTCGGATGACGACGAGCCGGAGCGGACCGGTCGACGTGCCCGCGGCGCGGGCCCCGGCCCGAGCTCGGCGGGCGGCGCGGACGAGGTGCCGAGCATGGCCGGGCGGGACCACGTCGTCGGCCGTGCCGTGCACGAACAGCAGCGGACCGAGGTACATCTGAGCGGCCCGCGTCGATGACACCTCGGAGACGCGATGGCGGCGCGGCCGGACGAATTGCTGCGTGGTCAGCCAGGCGAGCGGGTAGGCGATCACGTCCGGGATCGGCAGGTGGGCCAGCCGGAACGTCAGCCGCGTCAGGCGATACGGCCCGGCAGGCGCGGCGGCGATGACGGCGGAGGCCACCGCCGGCTCGGCCGCCGCCGCGATCAGGGCGCCCGCTCCGCCCATCGAGTGGCCCAGGATCCCGACGCTCGTGACATTGGGACGCGCGGCTGCGAACTGGACGGCGGCCCGCGCGTCCGCCCCGAACTCGGCCGCGGTCACGGGCAGCAGCTCGCGGGCGTTCGCGCCATGACCCCGGACGTCGAACGTCAGGACGTGGAAGCCGGCCGCGTGCAGGACCTGGGCATTCGGAAGCGTCCGATCTCGAGCCGACTCCCAGCCGTGGACGAGCACGACGGCCGGGGCGGGCTTCGTTGCGCCATCGGCATCGAGGATGGGCATCCACCAGCCCGGGAGCTTCGTCCGAGCCGAGCCCAACGACGGGATCAGGACCGCCTCGAACGACATGCCGAGGCCGGCCGGATCCTGGATCGGTGCCCGGCGCCGGGGAAAGCCCGCCCGATTCCGGTAGGCGACACCGAACCGCCAGGCGGCGGCGAGCGGCGCGAGCAGAAGCGCCGCGGTGAGGCCCGTCCTGCGGCCTGGATGCCGGTGCATGGCTCAATGGACCGCCACCCGGCCGAACCTGTCAAGCAGTCTCGCTCGATAGACTCTCCGCCGTGCCGAAGCGCGATCCCCACGACGTCCTCGGTGTGCCCCGCGACGCCTCGCCGGCCACGATCAAGGCCGCCTGGCGGCGGCTCGCGCGGGAGCACCACCCGGACCTCGCGACGGAGGGTCCGGCCGCCGCCGCCGCCGCGACCCGTCGGATGGCCGAGATCAATCGGGCCTACGAGCAGCTCCGGAAGGCGGCCGCCGAGGAAGCAGCAAAGGCCACTGCCCGGCGGGGCACGTGGCCCCCGCCGGAGCGGCCGACGCGGCCCGTCACCGGTCGCGTCGACACGACCGCGACCTTCCGGCCGCGGAACTCGACGACGGGGCCCCGACCCGAACGGGCCGGCCAGGCGCCGCTGCGCGTGGACCGGCTCCGGCGCGAGCCGCTGCGAGCCTCGACGCCGACCGGGCCCGCCGCTCGGCGGCGGATGCGGAACTTCCGGCCGCCGGAGCCACCCAGCCTCGACGCGGCGATGGACCGCGTGATCGAGTTCGGCAAGTTCCACGGCCACACCCTCGGCGAGATCGCGGCCTTCGAGCCGACGTACATCACCTGGCTGGCGCGGACGATCGCCCGCGATCCCGACCTGGTCGCCGCGGCACGCGTCATCGAGGCAGCCCTCGAGGCCCGGGCGGCGGGTCGGGCGGGAGCGCGCGATGCGCGCGCCGCGGGAGCCTGACCCTGCCCGCGACGAGCGCGATGGCGCGCCTGGCCTCGCTCGCCGCGGGAGGGATCCTCGCCGCCGGCCTCGTCGCGGGCTGCGGTGCCGCTGGCCCGACGTTCTCGGCCTCCGGACCGTGCCTCGTCGACGGGCAGACGCCGGGCGCCTTCCCCCAGCTCGAGGCGCTCGTGCCGAGGGACATCTCGGGGCGGCCGGCGACGAGCACCAATTCGGGTCGGAACTGCACCGCCGACGCGCTCGGATCGCTCACGAGCCACGGCGTCACCGAGATCGACTACGCCGGCTCGTCGTGGGACGAGGGCGGCGGCAACGGCGTATCGATCGCGGTGCTCGAGGAGCCGGCCGCGAAGCTGCCGGTCGCATGGGCCGAGGAGTTCTACCAGGATGGGGCGGAGCTGAGCAGCAAGACCGCGAACATCGAGACGAGCCGACCGACGTACCCGGGCGCCGGCACGGTCTTCCGCCTCGACACGCTCAATGACCTGTCGTTCCAGAGCATCGTCGTCTGGCCCGACGGGGACCTCGTCCGAGTCGTCCTCGTGGCCACCCAGGTGAGCCCGACGGCCTCGAAATCGGTCCACGACGACCGAGTCACCGAGGCGGTAGGGGCGGCCGTCCTCGCGGAGCAGGCCGCGCATGCCTCGGGCCTGATCCCGTCCGAGCCATCGAGCTCCGAGCCGGGTGGCTCGAACCCGGTGCTACCGTCGCCCTCATGAGCGATTCGGACCGGGCACGGCAGTCCGACGGGGCCCGCGAGTCCGACGGGACCCGCGAGTCCGACGGGACCCGCGAGTCCGATGCCTGGCGCGAGCGCCGGAAGGCCTGGCGCGTCGAGAAGCTGGGGCCCGCGCTGGCCCGTTCGCCGGAGCGCGATGCGGCCTTCGAGACGCTCGGCGAGATCCCGCTCGACCCGCTGTATGGCCCCTGGTCGTGGGAGATCGGCCCGGGCGACCGGCACGCCGGTGCCGGCGGTCCGACCGAGG
>DASUHU010000149.1:0-2526 GCA_036273395.1 Candidatus Limnocylindrales bacterium | reverse complement strand
CATTGCCGTCGGCCCCTGAGATATCGCCCATCTCTGTCGTTGGAGCATTGACTCTTCCACCGGTCCTGATCAGGCCCAAATAGTCCCCGAACTCGGCCTCCACGGTGAGCCGCCCGAGCTTCCGGTACTCGCGCTCGGTCGCCCGGATGAGCTCCGGCATCGCGACGGGCACGTCGGCGTCGGCCGCGAGGAACGCGGCGGTCAGGCAGATGTTCCGGATATTGCCGCCGGACAGCCGGAACCGCCGAGCCATGAACTCGAGGTCGATGTCGGCGGCCTGCGGGAGGCGCTCGGGGAGGTGCATCCGCCACAGCGCGACGCGGGCCTCGTCCTCGGGCATCGGGAAGTCGACGATGACGTCGATGCGGCGGGTGAAGGCCTCGTCCAGGTTGGCCCGGAGGTTCGTGGTGAGGACCGCGAGGCCGTCGAAGCGCTCCATCCGCTGGAGGAGATAGGCGACCTCGACGTTGGCGTAGCGGTCACGGGCGTCGCGAACCTCGGATCGCTTGCCGAAGATCGCGTCGGCCTCGTCGAACAGGAGGACCCCGTTGACCCTGTCGGCCTCGGCGAAGATCCGGTCGAGGTTCTTCTCGGTCTCGCCGATGTACTTGTCGACGACGGTCGAGAGGTCGATCACGTAGAGGTCGAGCCCGAGGTGGCGAGCGATGACCTCGGCCGCGAGCGTCTTGCCGGTCCCCGATTCGCCCGCGAACAGGGCCGTGATGCCGCGGCCCTTGCTCGAGCGCCCACCGATGCCCCAGTCGTCGATGACCCGGTCGCGATGGCGAGCCCGGATGGCCAGCTCGTCCAGCTGGCCGCGGACCTCGGCGGGCACCACGAGGTCGTGCCAGTCGGCCCGCGGCTCGACCCGGCGGGCGAGGCGTTCCAGGCCCGCCGCGTTCTGGGCTCTCGCTCCGGCCTGGAGGTCGGCGGGCTCGATGGGCCGCTCGTCGACCACGGCCCGAATTCGCGCGGCGCGGGTGGCCCGCTCGACCTGCGGTGCGGTCAGCTTGAACGCATCCGCCGCCTCGAGCAGGGCTCGGGCATGGCCGTTCGTCGCCCCGGCGTCACCGCTCGCCGCCAGGGCGACTTCCCAGGCAGCACGACGGTCGCCGCCCACCGGAGCGGGTGCGTCGAGGTGGATCGGGACCGACGTCGACCAACCGGGATCCCAGGTTCGCGTCCCGATGAGGATCGTCGGACAGGCCGCCTCCGCGACTCGGGCGATCAGCCGCGGCGCGCGCTCCGCCGCGGCATCGACGCCGGTCGCCACCAGGACCGCACCGCGCAGCCGGGCTTCGCGGACGGCCACCTCCGCGGTGTCCTCGGGTCGCGCCGTCGCCGCGATCCGGCGGAGGTCGACGATGAGGCTCTCGGCGCCGAGCGCCGCGAGGGAGGCAACCGCGGTCGTGACGCCCGAGGCGGTTCCGGCCTCCTGCAGGTACACCGGCCAGGTGCTCGCCTCGAGCGCCCGCTCGAGCGGCCGGCTGCGGGCAGCATCGAGGGCCGTTGGCGCGGCCTCGAGGACCTCGATGAGCTCGGGCTCGGGGACGTCGATCCCGAGGAGGTGCGAGGTGACTCGATCCGGGACCCGGAGCGGTCGGCCCAGGAGCGGCCGATCCCGATCCTCGACGAGGAGCAGCGAGTCACGCACGAGCGGAGCGGACGTCGAGAGGCGGGCCCGCGCCGCGCCGTCCAGTGGCGACAGGCCGGCGAGCTCGAGCGCGAGCCCGACACTGGCCCGCCGCCGGGTCACGTCGTCGTTGAGATAGCCGTAGAGCCGCTCGAACCGCGCGTCGAGGTCCGGCGCCATGGCCACGAGCAGGAGCTCGATGTCGCGGTCATCCAGGCCGAACACCCGCCGCACGCGTCGGAGCCTGATCACGGCACCGGCTGACTCCCACTGGTCGGCCTCCTCCTCGGCCGACGCGAGGACCGCGCTCGACCCAAGGGATGGATCGCCGGTCGATCGGTTGTCGAGGATCTGCTCGACGGCCTCCGGCGACAGGTACAGCCCGCGGAACGGGTCGTCCGGTGTCGGGTCGGTGGCGCGCCGCGCCGCGACGGCGACCCGGACGCGATCCTCGAGGGCCTGGAGCCGGGCCAGGAGGTACGCGAGCGAGGGGTCCCTGACGAACGCCACCGGACGTCGAGTCAGCCCCGCGCGATCTGCCGGACGTGGATCCGCCGGCCCGGCGCGCTGGCGGCACCGACCGTCATCGTCTCGTCGGCGAGGTCCGAGTCGGCGTCACCCGAGGCCCGCGTCGCGGGCGGCCGGGACGTGGCCGCGGCGGCCACCCCAGGCCGCTGGCGCTCGGCGGCCCGCTTGCCCGGGCGATCCGCCTTGCCGCCTGCCGCCGCGCTGTCGGATTCGCTCGGGCCGGCCGCCTGGCCCGTGCCATCGCCCCGCGGCACGACGGACAGGCGCGGGGCCTCGAGGACCGGCGGCCCGGCCTCGATCGCCCTCGCGATGCTGAGCGGCGCCGTCACGACGAGGTCCAGCGAGGGCTTGAGCTCGCCCCCGAG
>DASUHU010000148.1:0-4054 GCA_036273395.1 Candidatus Limnocylindrales bacterium | reverse complement strand
GGGCGTGGAGAGGTAGGCGCGGCCGCCGCTGCTCTCGAGGTCCTCGTTCCGCTCGAGGACCTCGGCGACCGTGACCAGGTCCACCGGCTCCCGACGCTCGAACAGCTCGAGCATCGCCTTGAAGATCGCGCCGTGGGCCTGCCGGTAGAAATCCTCCGGCCGGAGGAACTCGGCGACCTCGATGACCGCCTCACGGTCGATCAGGATCGCGCCGAGGACCGATTGCTCGGCCTCGAGGCTCTGGGGTGGCAGGCGGTCGATCACGTGCGGGACAACCTCCTCCGAAGGTGTGACACCTCTAGTGTCAGAGGCCGTGCCCCGGCGCCGATAGCGGCTTATGAACGACTTATCTCCGACTCACCCGCCACTTCGTGGACTGCCGGGGGACACGCTGTGGACGACCCGTGGAGACCCGGGTGACGATCGCTGGCGACGAAGGCGGTTGCGAGTGGTGCCGTTCCCGACGACGGCCCGGACGGTCGAGGCCAAGTCGGCTGGCGAGCATCCGAGCGAGCGCACTTGAACGTGCGTGACTGAGTACGAGGAGCCGCGTCTGACGCGGCGAGGCGAAGGCGGTTGCGAGTGGTGCCGTTCCCGACGACCGGCCCGGACGGTCGAGGCCAAGGCGGCTGGCGAGCATCCGAGCGAGCGCACTTGAACGTGCGTGAGCGAGGAGCGGAGCCGAGCCAACGCCGACATCGGCCGCTCCCGGCCGGTCGTCAGTCGAGCTTGCGGATGACGCCGACCAGCTTTCCCTGAATCCTCACGTCGTCATAGAACTGCGGCGCGTAGTTCGGGTTCGCCGGCTGGAGCCGGACGCGGTCCTTCTCCTTGTAGAAGCGCTTGAGCGTGACCGCGTTCTCCTCGACCTGGGCCACCACGATGTCGCCGTTGCGCGCCGTCGTCTGCGGGCGGATCAGCACGTAGTCGCCGTCGGCGATGTGCTCCTCGATCATCGAGTCACCTCGGACTCGGAGGACGTAGGCGTCACCGCTCGGGGCCAGGAGCTCCGGGACGGCCAGCGTCTCCGACGCGTCCTGGTAGGCCTCGATCGGCCCGCCGGCCGCGATCTCGCCGACAACTGGCAGGACGTGCGCGTCCGAGGTCACGGACTGCGGTACGAGCTCATGGGTCAGGCCGAGCTGGAGGGCCGCGGTCGGGGTGAGGCGGATCGCGCGCGACTGGGCGGCGCCCCGCTCCAGGTAGCCCTCGCGCTCGAGGATCTGGAGGTGGTGATGGACCGCCGACGTGGAGCTGAGCCCGACCGCCAGCGCGATCTCACGGACCGATGGCGGGTAGCCCCGAGCACGCAGCGTCGCGGCGATGTAGTGGAGGATCTTCAGCTTCCGTTCGGCGTCGTGCCTGGTCACGGCGACTCCCAGTGCGGGCGGGTACATCGGGATCATACCGAACGGGTGTTCGATGTCAAGGCCACCGCGCGGGCCCAATCGAACCCGGCCATCGCCCCTGCTAGACTCCGGGCTCCCCGCGCGCACGATCCCGCGGCGCGGGAGGACCTGGAGGTTCGTTCGTCGATGGCACGGCGATCCGCGTCGACCGACGCGGCTCGGACCAGTCGATCCCGAGGACGGGGCGGCAACGTTCGACGGTTGCTGGCGCTGCTCGCGTTCCTGCCGATCGCCGGTCGGGCGCCGCTGTACGCGCGCCTGGTCTGGACCCTGCTCGTCGATCGGCGGACGCCGACGTCGCGCAAGGCCCTCCTCGCCGGTGCGGTGGGGTACGTCCTCCTGGGTCGGGACATCGTGCCCGACGACATCCCGCTGCTTGGCAGCCTCGACGACCTCGTCGTGGTCGCGCTCGCGATGGACGTGTTCTTCGAAGGGATCGACGACAAGGTGCTCGATGAGAAGCTCGAGGCGCTCGGGATCTCCCGGGCGGCCTACGAGGAGGACGTCGCCCGGATCCGGCGGATCCTGCCGGGTCCGATCCGGCGAACGTTCCGTCGCCTCCCGGGCGCGATCTCGATGGCCGGCGATGTGCTGAAGCAGACGGGCGTCGGTCCGCGGCTGCGGGCCTGGGTCGACAGGGAGGGTTCGGTCGCGTGAAGGTCATCCTCACGAAGGATGTGGCGAAGCTCGGCAAGTCGGGCGAGATGAAGTCGGTCAGCGACGGCTACGCCACGAACTTCCTGATCCCCCAGCAGCTCGCCGTGCCCGCGGCCGGCGGCGCCTACCGGGCCTGGCAGCACGACGTCGCGTCGCGCGAGGAGAAGCGCAAGAAGGAGCGCGAGGAGTCCGAGATCGCGGCCACCCGGATCGGCTCGACGACCCTGACGATGGGCGTGAAGGTCGGCGACGCCGGCAAGCTCTACGGCTCGATCGGAGCGAAGGAGATCGCCGAGGCGCTGGCCCGCCGAGGCATCGAGGTTGATCGCCACAAGGTCGACCTGGACGAGCCCCTCAAGTCGCTCGGGACCTATAAGGTCGCGATCAAGGTCGCGTCGGGCCTCACGCCCGAGGTCACGGTCGTCGTCGAGCCGAAGGGGTAATTCGGACCGCGCCCGCCTCGGGGCTGATTGCTCACGGTGATGAGTTGACGCCCGGGCAGCCGCCCGAGGTCAGGTTCATCACCGCGGCGACTGGGCGTGACGCGTTGATGCGGCAGGGTGATCGATTGGCCTCCCTTGCCCGCCGTCAGCCGCCAGTTCATTCGCGTGGGTGATCGGACATGTCTCGCTTCGGCGAGCAGGACTTGGGCTGCCACCACCTCTCCCCGCTCAGCCCCGTCAGGGCTCCCCGTCGGAGCTCCCCCGTCAGGGCTCCCCCGTCAGAACTCCCCGTCAGAACTCCCCCGTCAGGGGTCCCCATCAGAGCTCCCCGGTCACCACAGCTCCGCTGCCGATCGCCTCGAGGTAGGCCGTATCGGAGAACCGGCGCGGATCGAACGCCGGGGCGTCGACTCGATGGGCGCTTCCAGTGATCCAGTCGGCGGCGAGCTCGCCGGCGGCCGCGGCCATCATGGCGCCGTGCCCGGCGAGCCCGGAGATCGTGAAGAAGCCCTCGAGCTCCCGCCCGACCGGACCGATCAGCGGGCGTCCATCGGGCGTCCTGGCGTAGAAGCCACCTTCGTGCGCGAGCGGCATCGCCGCGGCGGCGCGGAGCCTGTCGGCATAGCGAGCCAGCCCCGGGATGACCGTGGCCGCTCCGAGCAGGACCATTCGGGGGAAGGCTTGGGGTGGCTCAGGGTGCTCGGTCGGCGGTGAGGCGCGCTGGTCCCACGCCCAGCCCAGCTTGACCGCGTCGGCCCCGGCGGTGGCGTCGGGCTTGACGTGGATCCCGGGCGGGAGCGGCGCCAGGAGCCGCTCGCCATCCGGCTCCCCGGCGAGGGCGCGGCGTTCCCCGTCGCTCCACGGCAGCCGTCGACCATCGAGGGTGATCGTGAAGGGCGCATCACGCGGGACGACGCGAGCCTCGTCGCGGATGACGACCTTCTGCCGCAGCACCGTCTCGATCGGCAGGTCCGCGCCCGCGAGCGTCGCCACGGTCCCGGCGAACGGCCCCGCCGCGTCGACGATGACGTCCGTCGCGAGGTCGGCCGAGCCATCCGGACCCTCGATCGAGACACCTGTCACACGGCCCGCGCCGGAGGCGATCCCCGTCACCGCCCCGCGTTGCACGCGCACGCCCTTCCCGATCGCTCTGGCGAGCATCGCCTCGCCGAGGGCGACGACGTCGAGGCTCCCGGCCCGCCCGACCAGGATCCCGCCGAGGACCGAGGGGCCGAGATGCGGCCAGCGTCGGTGGAGCTCGGCAGCATCGAGTGCGACGGCTTCCGCCGGCACGAGGGCCGGATGGCCGGCGACGAACGCCGGCAGAGACCTCGCGGTCGCCTCCGCGTCGCTGACGTACAAGTAGCCGCGCCGGTCCATCGGGACCGCGGCGCCATCGGACAGGAGGGCCTCGACCAGCGCGAGGCTCCTCGCCGCCAGCTCGATCATCGCGGGCAGCGGCCACCAGAGGCGGTAGTTCGTCTCGGGCCGACGGCTCGTGAGCGAGAGCGGCGGTCGGGGGTCGACGATGACCACGTCGCGAAT
>DASUHU010000147.1:0-6678 GCA_036273395.1 Candidatus Limnocylindrales bacterium | reverse complement strand
CGGACGCGGGCTCCCGGATTCCGGGGCCGGCTCGATCGGCTGGGGAGCGATCCGGTCGCGTCGGAATCGGTCACGGCCGAATCGTCGGCTGCCACGACCCGGACGGTCGCGGTCTCATCGGCCTCTGGTTGGTCCGTGAGCGCGACCTCCCGGATCTTGTCCCGGGCGCAGAAGGGGCAGACGTCGACGTCGCTCGTCGACCACTCGCCACAGGCCTGGCACTCGGTCTTCAGCCAGAACGCGCAGCCGGGGCAGCGCGACCAGCCGGCGTCGATCGAGTCCTGGCACGACGGGCAGAGCTCTTCGTTGAGGGTCGGGGCGAGTGCGCCGAAGAGGCGGACGGCTCGCCGCTCGGCGAGGGTCAGCTGCGGTCGCGCCAGGAGGTACGACCCCAGCGAGAGCGGCAGCAGGACCGGGGTCGAGAGCAGAACCCAGGTCGCCGCGCTCAGGCGGGCGAGGTCGGAGTGCGTTCGGCGCGACATGTCGGCGTAGGTCCACCACGTCGCGGCGAGCCAGATCCCCGCGAGGGCGCCGCCGATCGCGAGACCGATCGCGCCGACCGTCGGGTCTGCCAGGACGGTGCCGAGGATCTGGGACATGCGTGGCCTCGCTTCGAGTGGCGGTCGGTCGACATCGAGCTCGGGCCTTCGAGCTCGACGCTCGGGGTCGACCCTCGGGGCTCGCGGTCGTTGGCGGACCGTCGGGAGCGCCTCCCGTCGGTTCCGTCAGTGTCGGGCTGGCCCGTGACCGGTACGCGAGCGGGGGTCGGGCGACGCTTGCAGTTCCGTGTCGCGGTCCAACCGGGCCCCGTGGTGGGGTCGTCGCCCCGTGGTGGGGTCGTCAGCCGACCGCGCCCCCCGACGCGGCCGGCGACGACGCGGCCCCCACCGTGGCCTTAGACGATCCCGACGAGCGCCTCGTCGGAGAGGGTCACCCTCCCCGATCGACGTCCGGATTCGGTCCGGACCCGCCGGGCCAGCTCCTCCTCGAGTCGTTGGATCCGGCGCTGCGCCTCCCAGGCGGGTGCGTCGGGATCACCCGCATCACGCTGCTCGATGGACGCCACCAGCTCCTCCATGAGCTGGAGCAGCGACTCGTCCATCCGAACCTCCGACCCCATGTCTCGTCGGCGTAACGATGCGTGGCTCGGGATTGCGGCCCGGATCGGTCGAGGGCGTCGGGTCTTGCGAATCCCTCGCACGCTCGATCGGCCCCGACCGTCAGGACTCGGTCTCGGGAGTGCCGGGTCGCGCGGGAGCGGCCGGCTCGTCACCGGCTGGCTGCCCGAGGCCCGGATTGCCGGAGCCGCTCGAGGCCACCGGGCTCTGGGTCTCGAAGCTCGCGACCGTCTCGCGGATGTGCTGGGCCGATTCATGCAGCGTCTGGCCGTTCGCGGCCGCCGCCGCGCGAAGGTCCTCGATCGTGATGTTCTCGGGCTTGCCCCGGTCGTCCGCGGCTTCGCCGCAGCCACAGTTCAGGCACATGGCGTGACCTCCTGATCGACCTCCGACGCTACGAGTCGGGCCGGATCGCCGGCGCCGACCCGGAGCCGCTCCCGGGTGACGGCGAGGTTGCAGCCCCGCGCAGGAGGCGCAGCACGGCCCGCTCCTCGGTCGGTGTCGGCGGGAGCGGCATCGAGGCGTCGACCTCGGCCACGTCGAGGATCGCGCTTCGGACGTCATCGTCGAGGTAGGCCTCGATGACCTCGGGGTGGACGTAGGCCTGGCGCGCCACCGTGGGCGTGTTCCCGAGCCGTTCCGCGGTCGCCTCGATCGCCCGCCGGAGGCCGCGCTGGATCGCCCGCGCCGGCGGACGAGCCCCATCGAGAAGCTGGCCCGTGGCGGCGAGCGCCCGGAAAGCGAGCACCGTGCCGGACCAGGTCCGGAAGTCCTTGGCGCTGAACTCGTCCGTCCCCGCGACCTCGCGGAGATAGGCATTGACGTCCTCCGAGCGGACGTCACGGACCTCGCCGTCGTCGTCGACGTACTGGAAGAGCTCCTGGCCCGGCAGGTCGCGGCAGCGTCGCACGATCCCGGCCATGCGCCGGTCGTGGAGGCTGACCTCGTGGACGATCCCGGACTTCCCCCGGAAGCGGAAGCGGACCTCCGAGCCATCGATCGTGGCGTGGCGATCCCTGAGCGTCGCGAGCCCGAACGAGCGGTTCTCGCGGGCGTACTCCTCGTTGCCGACCCGGATCAGCGTTCGCTCCAGGAGCCGAATGCTCGCCGCAAGGACCTTCTCGCGCGGCAGCCCCCGCTTGGCCAGGTCCGCCTCCACGCGGGCCCGGATCCGCGGCAGCGCCCGCGCGAAGCGGAGCATGCGCTCGTACTTGTCGCGGTCGCGCCGGGCCCGGAAGTCGGGGTGGTAGCGGTACTGCTTCCGGCCACGGGCATCGCGGCCGGTCGCCTGGAGATGGCCCTTCGGGTCGGGCGAGATCCAGACATCGGTCCAGGCCGGTGGAATCGCCAGGGCCCGGATGCGGCTGAGAGTCTCGCGGTCGCGAAGCGCTCGACCGTCAGGGTCGCGAAAGCCGAACCCGCGCCCGCGTCGGACGCGTTGGATCCCGGGCGGGCCGGGCTTCACGTAGTGGAGGCCGACGGCCCTGGCGTCGCGGGTGGCCGCGGTCAACTCCGGTCGTCGTCGTCCGATCGGTCGTCCACCGCAGCGCGGCCGCTCGTCGGCCGGGCATCGGGCCCGCGCTGGCTGCCGCGCCAGGCGTTTCGGCCGATCGGCTGCCGGGCGACGATCCGGACCGTTCCGGCGCGGACGGTGTCGTGGTCGGTCGCGCGTGTCGGAGCCGACGGCCCCTCGGTGGGTGCAAACCCGCCCGTGGCCGAGCGCCCATCGCCGGACGACCGGCCATCGGAGGCGGCGGCCGAGCCGGCACGATCGGTCGATGTCGCCGCACCGCTGTCGGCGACGCTCGCGCGAAGACGGTCCGCCGTCATCCGCGGACGCGCGACGAGTCGCGCGTACAGCTCCTCGTACCGATCGGTCATCCGGGCCGCCGAGAAGCGCTCGATGACCCGCTCGCGAATCGCTCGCCGATCGACGCCGTCGAGATCGGCGCTCATGAACGCCATCTGCATGACGTCGTCGCCGAAGACGCCGTCGACGCCCTCGCGGATGATCTCGGGCAGCGCGCCGATCCGGCGCGCCACGATCGGCGTGCCGCACGACAGCGACTCGATCGCCACGAGCCCGAACGGCTCCGGCCACGAACCCGGCATGAGCGTTGCGTAGCTCTCCGCGAACAGCCGGTCGCGCTCGGGCGGCGCCAGCTCGCCGAGGTACTCCACCCCCGAACCGGCGGAGCGCAGCGCCGGCAGGAAGACGTTCTCGTGGTAGTCGCGCTGGTACGGCAGCATCCCGACCTTGGCCGCGATCCGGAGCGGCCGGCCCGTGCGCTTCGCGACCTCGATCGCCTCGATGATCCCCTTCTCGGGATCGACGCGGCCCACGAAGCAGAAGCCCTCGGTTCGGGCTTCCTGGAACGGCATGCCATCGAGGGTCAGCCCGTTATGGACCACCGTCCAGGGCACGCTCGGGTGGGTCGAGGCCTGGTTCCGGCTGACCGCGACGAGGCCATCCGGCGGCGAAACGAGCATCTGGCGGGAGTACGGCAGGTCCAGCCGGCCGTGGAACGTCGCGGCCACGGGCATCCCGGCCGCGCGCGCGAGCGGGATGCTCCACCACTCGAGGTGGGAGTGGATGAGGTCGAACTCGGCCCTCCGGCGGAGCACGGCGTCCACGGTCGCCCCGAACCAGTTCCCGACGTCGTCGGGCGAGTTGGCCGGGCGGAGCGCGCGCGGGACGGTCGTGATGTGGCGACCGGGGACGTCGGAGTCGCCGCTCGCGAAGACCGTGACCTCGTGGCCGCGACGCACGAGCTGCGTCGCGAGCTCGTGGACGATCCGCTCCGTCCCGCCGTAGGCCTTCGGCGGGACCCGCTCGAGGGGCGGCGCGACCAGCGCGACTCGGAGGCGGCGGGCAGCGGCGCTCATCGGCCCTGCGCCCTGGCTGGGGCGGCGGTCGCTCGGTCCACGGAGGATGAAGGCTCCCTTCTCGCGCCGGGCCGTCCGATCTCCCCGCGGTCCCCGGCGGCGTCGATCTCTACGGTACGCCGCCCTCGGGGACGTGCGGCTCTCGCCCCCTCGCGGAGGCCTCTCAGGCGCATGTCGCCACCCCCGCGGCGTGCTGCCGGCAGGTTCGAGGTCCCATGGGTTGTAATGCGGGTGCAACGGTTCTGCAATGCCTGCCCGCCGCGACGACGAAGAGGAGCCGCACACAATCCGGCCACGCCGCGCGCCACCGGCCGTGCATCGGAAGCCCTGGCGCTGGCGACGCACCAGAAGCGCAGCCGCGTGCCATCAAGAAGCGCACCCGACCTGGTTCGCTTGGGAGGAGCCTGATGTCGACTCAACCGCTCGTGCTCGTCGCCGACGACGAGCCCCGGATCACCAAGCTCGTCGCGATCGCCCTCTCGGAAGAGGGCTTCCGCGTCGTCACCGCCAACGGCGGCGAGCAGGCGCTCCAGAAGGCCGAGGAGGTCCGCCCGGACATCGTCCTGCTGGACATCGTCATGCCCGACCTCGACGGGATCGAGGTCATGCGCCAGCTCCGCGAGCGGCGCCCGGTGCCGGTGATCCTGCTGACGGCCAAGGGCTCGACGGCCGACAAGGCCAAGGGCCTCGATCTCGGGGCCGACGACTACATTGCCAAGCCGTTCCATCCCGACGAGCTGGCCGCCCGCGTCCGGGCCGTCATCCGCCGCTCCGGCGGGGCCGAGCCGGGGGCCGGGGTCATCAAGTTCGACGACGTCGAGATCGACCTCGAGCGCCGGATGGTCACCCGCAACGGCGAGCTGGTCCAGCTGTCCCGGACCGAGTGGCTGCTCCTCCAGCACCTGGCCGCCAACGCCGGCAAGGTGGTCCTCCACACCGAGCTCCTCACGAAGGTCTGGGGCCCCGAGTACCGGGACGATCTCCAGTACCTCCGCGTCTGGGTCTCGCGTGTCCGCCGCAAGCTCGGCGCCGCGCCGGGCGAGCCGGGCCGGATCCGGACGTTCCAGGGCATCGGCTACCTGCTCGACGTCGAAGGCCCGCAGCAGCAGCGCGAGGCCGCCGAGCCCGCTCCCCCGCCGGAGGCGGCCCTCATCGGGTAGGCCCACTCCCGCTCCCGAATCGGCCACGAGCCCGGCGGCCATGCCGGGCTCGTGCCATGTCCGATTCGGGTTGCCGCTCCCGTGCCAGCCCCGGTGCCAGACCCGGTGCCAGCCCTGGTGCCAGCCCTTGCCGCGCGCGACGTTCTGGCGTTTAGCAACCCAGAAACTGCGCATCACCCGAATCGGCCGATCTTCCCGCCAGATAGCAATTGCCACGTTGGCGATGGAGGGGAATCGGGCACGAATCGCCGATCCGTACCACGGGGATTGCTATTCGCCACGTTGTGGCCAGCTCGGCTCACCATGGAGCCGATGGCTGGCGGCGGCCGACGCTAGCCCGATGACCCCTCGGGCCGAGGAGCCTCCCGCGCCGGCTCCCCGATCCAGACGTGGCCGTCCGTGAACTGCTCGGCCTTCCAGATCGGGGCCCGGGCCTTCGTCTCGTCGATCGCGTAGCGGGCGGCCTGGAAGGCCGCGTCGCGATGCGGCGCGCAAGCCACGATCGCCACGGATGGCTGCCCGAGCGGCACCTCGCCCGTCCGGTGGACGATCGCCAGGCGGTCCACCCCGAATCTCGCTTCCGCCTCGTCGGCGATCGCCTCGAGCACCTCGAGCGCCATCGCTTCGTGGGCCTCGTACTCGAGCCCCTCGACCGACCGGCCGGCATGCTCGAGGGCCGCCTCCTCCTGCCCCGGCGCGGGAGTGCCCGGGCTGGACCGCGTGACACCCAGGAACCCGACCACCGCACCGTCCGCCGCCGTGGCCAACCGGTCCGCGAGCTCCGCCAGGATCGACGCGTCGAAGGGCTCCGACCGGAGCTCGAGGATCCGGACGCGGTCCGGGCCCGACAGACTCGACCCCGCAGCGGCCGGCCGGGACGATCCGCCGCTCACCGGCGGGATGAACGCCACCTCGTCGCCGTCGGCGAGGACCGTCTCGGGCGGCGCGTACGCCGCGTTCCGCCCGAACCGCACGAACGGCCGGCCCGGCGCGATCGCGGGGAACCGCGCCTCGACCGCGCGCCAGGCCGCGTCCATGGACGCGCCATCGGGCAGCTCCAGCTCCAGCTCCCGCGTACCCGCGAGCTCGCGCTGGATCGCGAAGAGGCGGACGCGAACGCGCACGATCCGGCCGACCCTTACCGCGTCCCGCCGCGGTACGTCGCGACGAGGAGGCCGTCGCCGACCGGCAGGACCGTGCCGGCGAACGCCGGGTCCCGCAGCACGCCCGAGACGAAGGCCCGGAGCGCGTCGGTCCCATCGCCCGGTCGCGCCGGTCGCGCGCCGGAGGTGCGGCCGCTCCACAGGACGTTGTCCGCGACCACCAGCGCGTTCTCGGCGAGCCGCGGCCGCAGCGCGTCGAGGTACGCCGAATATTCGTCCTTGAGCGCATCGATGAAGGCCAGGTCGAACGGCCCTGCCAGCGCGGGCGCCTCCTCGGCGAAGGCTTCGAGCGCGGGCCGGTTGACGATGTCGATCTGCCCGTCCGAGATGCCTGCCTCTCGCCAGAAGGCC
>DASUHU010000146.1:0-14981 GCA_036273395.1 Candidatus Limnocylindrales bacterium | reverse complement strand
GCACGCCGGCGGCTCGATCCCCGTGAACCTTCGCGACAACGGCGTCGATCTCGCGGTCGGCTGCACGTACAAGTACCTGAACGGCGGGCCCGGCGCCCCCGCCTACCTCTACGTCCGGCGCGAGCACCAGGAGGAGCTGCGGCCGCCGATCCAGGGCTGGTTCGCGCAGCGCGACCAGTTCGAGATGGGGCCGGCCTTCGAGCGGCGCATCGGGATCGGAGGCTGGCTCGTCGGGACGCCCGGGGTCATCGGCCTTGCCGCCGTCGATGCCGGTGTCGCGCTCGTGGCCGAGGCCGGGATCGAGGCGATCCGGGCGAAGGGCATCGCGCTGACGAGCGTTGCCATCGAGCTCCTGGACGAATGGCTCGCGCCGCTCGGCTGCTCGCTCGGCTCACCGCGGGATCCGTCACGGCGCGGCGGCCACGTTGCGATCCGCCATCCCGACGCCCGCCGCCTCACGACCGAGCTCATCGCCGGCGGCGTCATCCCCGACTTCCGCGCCCCGGACTCGATCCGGATCGGCCTCTCGCCGCTCACGACCTCGTTCGAGGACGTCCACCGCGGCCTCAGCGCCCTTCGCGAGCTGCTCCGGGGGTAGGCCCGATCGATGTCGAGCGATCGATCTCGGATCAGGATTCGGCCGGCGGCCGCCCTGCGTTCTCGGCGGTGGCGGCGGCGGCGCGGCGCGATCCGGGTTGCTGGCACTCATGAGCCCGACGGGATTGCCGTCGGGGTCGGCGACGACCGCGTAGCGGGCACCCCAGAAGGCGTCGTAGGGCGCCTGCTGCGACCGATAGCCGGCGGCGGTCAGCTCCCGATGGAGCCGGTCGACCTCGGATCGAGAGGCGACCTGGAAGCCGAGCACGATGCCGGGCCGTCCGCTGGATCCCTCGTTCCAGACGCGGGCGAACGCCAAGCTGTCGAGGTCGAAGTCGATCGCCTCGCTGCCGTCGCCCACGTGGCTCCGGTGATCCGCGGCCCAGCCCGCCATCGGCGCCTCGATGTCGAGGCCGAGCCGGCGGTAGAACTCGGTCATCGCCTCCATGTCGGCGACGACGATGTTGATCTGGTTGAGCCTGGCGGTCATCCAAGCCTCCTTCGGCGCGCCGGGAATGCGGGGCTGGCAGTCCGGCGAGTCCGAGCGTCAGCGGTTCGCGGCCACCGCCTCCTCGATGAGGCCCTTGAGGGCCGGCTCGTCGGGGAACTCGCCCTCGTGGATGTCGATCGCCCGGCTCGTCTTGGCCTCGAGGCCCGCGTTGAACAGGCCCGCTGGATCGCGCAGCGAGGCGCCCTTGAAGACGTTGAGCTTCACGCCCCTGCTGAAGACCCCGGTCGCGCAGACGTTGCCGTGGTCGGCGTAGACCGGGACACCCCACTTGAACGCCTCGACCATCTCCGGGTCGGCCTCGTGGATGACCGCGCGAAGGCGCGCGACGGTCTCGCGCTGCCAGCCCTCGAGCCCGGCGATGAAGGCATCGATCTCGGCGGCCGCAGAGCCCGAGGCCGCAGGCGCGCTGCCGTCCGCCATCGCCGTCAGCCGGCCTCCTCGTCGCTCGTCGAGTCGCGCTTCCAGTTGACGGGGCCCATGCCGAGGTGCCTCCGGAGCCAGCCCACGGACGCGAGGTGGTACGTCGCCTCGTCGTCGTAGTCGGGCAACCCCCGGACCTGGTCCGCGGTGAGGGAAAGGCGCACGCCCGAGTCGCTCAGGAGGTCGATGTCGTCGGCCTTGACCATGACGTCGCGCTTGCCGCCATCCAGCCCGACCCGAAGGCCATGGAAGATGTCCTCCTCATCCGAGCCGAGGACTTCCTTCACGGAGCCGACCCGGGACCAGTCGGAGGCGAGGACCGCGGTGCCGTAGACGAGGCCGCGCCAGGCGATGGGCTCGGGATCGGCGGACGGGGTGCCGCCGGCTGGGTTGCTGGGATCGTTCGTCATGTCGAGCCGCCTCCGCGCTTGGCGCGCCATTCATCGAGGAATCGGATGTCGAGCTTGTCGACCCGGTCGGCCGGGGTGAACCCGAAGACCTGGGCGTAGAACGAGATCTCGGCCGAGAACGAGGCGATGATCGCGTCGCGGCTCTTGAAGCCGTGATCCTCGCCCGGGAAGAGCAGGTAGCCGAACGGGATCCGTCGCTCGAACAGGGCGTCGACGATCCGCTCGGCCTCCTGCGGCGGGACGACGCGGTCCTCGGCGCCCTGCTCGACGAGCACCGGCACCGTGATCTGCTCGGCGTGGAGCGAGGGCGATCGATCGAGGTAGCGCTGCTGCTCGGCCGGCCACGGCCCGATGAGCGTCTCGAGGTAGCGCGACTCGAACTTGTGGGTGTCCTTCACGAACGCCCGCAGGTCGCCGATCCCGAAGTACGTCGTACCGGCGTCGAACTCCTTCCGGAACGCCAGCGCGGCGAGAGTCGTGAAGCCGCTCGCGCTCCCGCCCCGGATCGCCTGACGATCGCCGTCGACGATTCCCTGCTCGGCGAGCCAGCGGGCGCCGGCCACGCAGTCGTCGACGTCCACGACCCCCCACAGGCCGTTGAGCCGCTTCCGGTAGTCCCGACCGTAGCCGGTGCTGCCGCCGTAATCGACATCGAGGACGGCATAGCCCCGGCTCGTCCAGAGCTGGATGCCGGTGGCCCAGCCCGAGAACGCGCCCGAGGTCGGTCCGCCGTGCGAGGTCACGATGAGCGGCGGCAGCTCGCCGGCCGGTGCCTCGAAGGCTGGGTTGCGGGGCCGGTAGAGGTTGCCGAACGCCGTCCGATCGCCAGTCGTCGGGAACTCGACGTGCTCCGGCTGCGACGCCACCGCCGGATCCGGGGTGAAGGGCGTGGCTCGGCGAAGGACGATCCGCTCGCCGCCGGCCAGGTCGAGGTCCACGATCTGGGCCGGCTCGAGCGGCGAGGTGGCGCGGAGAATCGCGCTGCCGCCGTCGATGACCACGACCTGGATCTCCGTGTACGGCAGGTCGAGGCGGGTCGCGCGCCCGTCGGTCGCGATCCGGTACAGGCTGTCGCGGCCGTCCTTCCGAGCGACGGCGAGAATCTCGCCTCCGTCCGCGAAGTCGTAGGTGTGGTTCCCGAACTGCCACTCCGGCTCCGCGAACTCGGCCGTCATCGGCTCGGTCAGGACGGGTTCCGCGCCGTTCGGGCCCAGCCGGAACAGGTTCATCCAGCCGTCGGGCTCGGCGGCGTAATGGAGCACGCCGGCCGGCGACCAGCGGGGCTGGCTGATCCAGTCCTCCCGGCTTCCCGCGACGATCCGAGGCTCCTCGAGGGCGCCGTCCTCCGCCACGTCGGCGAGCAGCAGCTCCGTGCCGTCCCAAGGCAGATTCGGGTGATGCCAGCGGACCCAGGCCAGCGACCCGCCATCCGGCGAGAGCCGCGGGGCGGCGTAGAAATCGGCGCCCCGGTCGATGACACTGACCTCGCCGCTCGTGAGATCGATCGCGACGAGCTCGTTGGCCCACTCGCCGTGCTCCTCGACGACCTCGGGGGTGTGGTCCTCCCGAACCGCCAGGACACGATTCCGGCGGCGGTCGAGCTCCAGGTCGGCGTAGCGCCAGGCACCCTCGGGCGTCAACGGCTGGAGCCGCTCGGGGGCGAGCACCCGGAACAGCCGGCCCGAGTCGAAGTCCGAGACGATGACGAGGTCGTCATCGACCTTGATCGCGGCCCCGCCGTACTCGTGGACCCGGGACCGGGCGTTGAAGCCCTCCGGCGTGAGCCGGGTCAGCGAGCCGTCGGGGGCGCGTCGCATGAGGACCTGCCTGCCACCCTCCTCCGGCCGGCCCTCGAGCCACCAGCGCCAGCCATTCGCGCCACCGGGCTCGGACAGGAAGACCACGCCCTCGACCAGTCGGGTGATCGGGAGCGGCGAGGCCCACGAGCCATAGGGAGCGGTGGTCCGAGTCGTGGTGGTCACGTGCCGTGCTGCCAGGACGAGATGTAGGCCGCCTGCTCCGCGGTCATCGCGTCCAGGGTGATCCCGAACGCGCCGAGCTTGAGCCGAGCGACCTCGGCGTCGATCGCCTCGGGGACGCCGTAGACCTGGTGTTCGAGCTCGGCGTGATGGGCCAGCAGGTACTCCACCGCGAGGGCCTGGTTGGCGAAGCTCATGTCCATGACCGCCGCGGGATGGCCCTCGGCCGCGCCGAGGTTCACGAGCCGGCCTTCGGCCACGAGGTTCAGCCGCTTCCCGCCGATGTCGAACTCCTGGACGTCGTCCCGGACCTCGCGGACGTGGCCCTCGGCCATCTCCCGCAGGGCCGGCAGGTCCAGCTCGGCGTCGAAGTGGCCGGAGTTGGCCATCACGGCCCCGTCCTTCATCGCTCCGAAGTGCTCGCGCCGGAACACGTTGACGTTGCCGGTCGCGGTGATGAACAGGTCGCCCCACGGTGCGGCCTGGGCCACGGTCATGACCTGGTAGCCATCCATGAGGGCCTCGAGCGCCCGCACCGGATCGACCTCGATGACCGCGACGTGGGCTCCGTGGCCGGCCATCCGGAGCGCGATCCCGCGCCCGACCCAGCCATAGCCCGCGACGACGACGTTCCGGCCGGCGATCAGGAGGTTCGTGGCGCGGAGGATCCCGTCGAGGGTTGACTGGCCGGTCCCGTAGCGGTTGTCGAAGAGGTGCTTGGTCAGGGCCTCGTTGACCGCGATCACGGGATAGCCGAGGGCCCCGTCGGCGGCCATCGCCCGGAGGCGAATCACCCCGGTGGTCGTCTCCTCGGTCCCCCCGAGCGCCTCCGTGACCTGGGCCGGCCGCTCCTGGTGGATGAGCGAGACGAGGTCGCAGCCATCGTCCATCGTGACGCGGGGGTGCGTGTCGGCCACAGCGTTGAGGTGCCGGTAATACGTATCCCGATCCTCGCCGCGCCGGGCATGAACCGGGATCCCGTACTCGCTCACCAGCGCCGCCGCCACGTCGTTCTGGGTGGACAGCGGGTTGCTCGCCGCGAGCGTGATCTCGGCGCCGCCGGCGGCGAGGGTCCGCATGAGGTTCGCCGTCTCGCTGGTCACGTGGAGGCACGCGCCGATCCGCACGCCGTCTAGGGGCTTCTCCCGCTCGAACCGGGCCCGGATCGTGCGCAGGACGGGCATCTCGCGCTCGGCCCACTCGATCCGTCGGCGGCCTTCCGAGGCCAGCCCGGGATCGCTGACGTCGTGGGCGGGCGGCGTGGACTCGGCGGTCGTGGTCACGGGGCATCTCCGGGTATGAGGCGGCGCCGGAGCGCGGCCGCGATCTCGCCGAGCAGGGAGCCCTGGCGCCGCGACAGCCGCTCCTCGTACCGGACGTGCTCGACGTAGCCGATCCGGCGATAGGCGTTCAGCGCGGGCGGGTTGTCGGCCCGGACGTTGAGGACGACATCGTCGCAGAAACCGAGGAGCTCGGAGGTGACGGCGCCGGTCACGGCCTTGGCGTAGCCGCGTCCGCGGAACTCGGGCGCCGTCATGACGTTCCCCACGACCGCCAGCCGAGCGTCGCGACTGACGATGTGCGTGCCGGCGGCGGCGATGATCCGGTTGCGGATCCGGAGGCCGTAGTAGACGCCCTCGGCGATCGACTGGGCCGGCAGCCACGACCCGAAGCCGAGGCGATAGAGCCGGTTCAGCTCCGGCGCGTCGGCCGGCGACAGCCGCTCCACGCCTGGATCATCCGCGGGTCGGAACACGTCGCCGGTGACGGCCATCCGGACCATCGTTGGCCCGGGCTCGAGGTGGTAATGCCGGGTGACCGCGCTCGTGCTCGCGGCCAGGAAGGCGATGAATGCGAGCCGGGGCTTCAGCGCGTCCCGGAGGATCGCGTCGACGCCGGAGTCTTCGCCCACCACGAGGAGTGGCTGGGGCGAGCTGCCGTCGTACTCCAGCCCGACGGCGATCACCGTCCCGTCCTGCTGGGCGACGGCCCAGCGAGTGCGCCCGAACTCCCGCTCGTCCAGGTCGCAGATCGCATAGGCCGCGAACAGCCGATCCCGCTCGAGGAAGCCCCGCAGGAGGGCCCGGTCGCGGGTCATCGAGACGAGCGGACCGCTCTCCGCCCTCCGGAGGGCGAGGCTGGCCACGAGCCGCTAGGCCTCGCGGGGGCGGGGCGAGCGCGCGCTCGCCTCGGAGCCGGCCATCGCGGCCGCGATGGCCTCGCGGTACGGCGGTCGCAGGATCCCCCGCTCCGTGACGATCGCCGTGACGAGCTCCGCGGGCGTGACGTCGAATGCCGGGTTGAAGACCTTCGTGCCGGCCGGAGCGATCCGGATCCCGCGGACCGTGACGACCTCGTCGGCCGAACGCTCCTCGATCGGGATGGCGGACCCGTCGGGCGTGCCCTGATCGATCGACGACGTCGGGGCGACGACGTAGAACGGGACGCCGTGGCGGGCGGCGAGGACGGCCAATGGATAGGTGCCGACCTTGTTCCCGGTGTCGCCATTCGCCGCGACCCGGTCCGCGCCGACGAGGATTGCATCCACCCGGCCGGCCGCGAGCAGCGACGCGGCCGCGCCATCGGGCAGGAGCGTGTGGTCGACCCCGGCCTGCGCGAGCTCCCAGGTCGTGAGCCGCGCCCCCTGGAGGTACGGCCGCGTCTCGTCGACCCAGACGTGGATCGGCCGCTCGGCGAAGTGCGCCGCCTGGACGACCCCGAGCGCGGTCCCGAACTGGCCGGCCGCGAGCGGTCCGGTGTTGCAGTGGGTCAGGATCTCGAGCGGCCGGCCGGCCGGCCGGGGCAGCAGCTCGAGCCCGAGCTCGGCCATCCGGCCGCCGGCATCGGTTGCCTCGGCCACGATCGCCATCGCCTCGTCCCAGAGCGCGGCCGCGAACCCCGCGCCGTCCTCCGAGAGCTCTCCGAACGAGGCCGAGCGGGCCATCAGCCGGTCCACGGCGCCACCGAGGTTGATCGCCGTCGGGCGGGCGCCGCGGAGGACCTCCGCGCCCGTCTCGAGGACCGCGCGGCGGGCGTACGGCTGGGCGAGCCGCATCGACCGTGCGCTGAGCGCGAGCCCGATCGCGGCGACCTGGCCGATCGCCGGAGCGCCGCGGACCACCATGTCTCGGATGGCGGCGGCGGTCTCGGCCGCGTTCTTGACCGGCACCTCGACGAGGACGTCGGGCAGGCGCCGTTGGTCGATGAGCAGGAGCGTGTCGTCGTCGAGCATCCGGAACGGCGTCCGGAACCCGGTCGCGGGCCGGGCCTCGCCCGGTGCCGGCGCCTCGCTCGTCGCAGCGCTCGTCGCAGACGGGGGCGCCGCGGGGACGGTCGATGCGTCGGTGATCGGCAGGAGCCCGCCGTCCGCGAGCAGCGATCGGGCCTCCGCGGCGGACTCATCCCGGAGCTCGCCCACGACCTTCGAGAGCTGAGCCGCGGACGCGACAAGGTCCCCCGCGAAGCGCCGGAAGAACTCCCGCCGGGTCGGCTCCTGGCCGGGTCCCGGGCCCGACTCGGTCACCGCTCGCTCAATACCGGATCACGCTCGTGACCGGTCGGCCGTGCAACCGATCCCGGCCGTGGAGGAACTCGAGCTCGACGAGGAAGGCCAGCCCGACCACGACGCCCTGGAGCCGCTCGACGAGCTCGATCGTGCCCTGGACCGTGCCACCCGTGGCGAGCAGGTCATCGACGATCAGCACCCGCTGGCCCGGCTCGATCGCGTCGCGGTGGATCTCGAGGGTGTTCGAGCCGTACTCGAGGGCGTACTCGACCGAGACGGTCTCGGCCGGCAGCTTCCCGAGCTTTCGGACCGGCACGAGCCCGACCCCGAGCTCGTAGGCCATGGGAGCGCTGAAGATGAAGCCCCGCGACTCCATCCCGATCACGAGGTCGACCTGCTCGTTCCGGTGCGGCTCGAGCATGAGGTTGATCGACTCGCGGTAGGCGCCGGCGTCCTTCAGCAGGGTCGTGATGTCGTAGAACAGGATCCCGGGCTTGGGAAAGTCCGGGACCTCCCGGATCTTCGCGCGCAGGTCCTCGGCGGACACGCTGTGGGGCCTCCTGGGCAGGCGGACGGCGAGGTCTCGAAGTCTATCGCCGGTCGATGGCTCAGGCCGGGCTCGGGTCCGTGACCGGCGCATTCCCGGTGCGCGGGTGCAGGCGGTGCGCGACGAGCGCGCCCACGGTCGCGAGGACCGTCCCGATCGCGATGCCGCCTGCGATCCCCGGCGCGGGACCGAGATTCGCCCGGATCGCGGCCGCCACGATCGCGGCGGTGATGCCGTTGCCGAGCGCCGTCCCGATCGCGTCGGCCAGCGTCAGCCCGGCCGTCACCCGGCCCTGGTCCACGGGGCTGACGTCGCGCAGCACGATGAGCGCGAACTGCGAGTACGTGAGGCCCATCCCGAAGCCCGCCAGGGCGAAGGCCGGCACGACGAGCTCCGCGGGGAGCGACTCGACGAGCCCGAGCCCAAGGCCGGCGAGCCCGAGCGCCACCACCGGGAAGCCCAGCTGGACGAACGCCTCGGGCCGCAGCCGTCTCGAATACCGCGCCTGGACCCACGAGCCGATCGTCCACGACACCGTGGCCCCGGTCAGCGCGACCCCGGCCGCGGTCGCGGACCAGCCACGCACCTCCTGGAGGAGGAGCGAGACGTAGGCATCGACGCTGAAGAACGCCAGCGTGAGCAGGCCCCGGAGCAGGACCGCGGTCGGATAGCCGCGGGCCAGCCGGAGGGTTCCCGGCGGGGTCAGGCGGGCCAGCCACGTGAGCGTGATCGCCGCTCCGACGAGGGCCAGGATCGCGGCGAGCGCGGGCTGGTCGCTGGTCAGGCCGGCGGTGATGAGCGCCACGCCGCCGGCGACGACGAGTCCATCGAGCGCCCGGCGCCGCACCGAGGCGGCCCGGGTCACGACCCCCGGATGGGCCTCGTGGAGGGCGATCAGGGCGCGAGTCGCCATGGCGCCCGGCAGCGCGATGAGCGGCAGCAGCCCCAGGAAGACGAGGCGCCAGTGGAGCTCCTGGGCCACGAACCCGGCGATCGCCGGCCCGAAGACGCCGGGCAGCACCCAGGCCGTCGAGAGCATCGCGAACATCTGGGGCCGGAGCGATGGCGGCAAGGCCCGCCCGATCGCCACGTACGCGACCGGCGGGATCGCGCCGCCACCGATCCCCTGGACGAACCGAGCGGCGATGAGGACCGGCATCGACGGCGTCAGCCCGCCGATCGTGAGGCCGACACCGAACAGCACGAGGCCGCCGACGAACGGCCGGACGACGCCCTCGCGATCGATCAGCGCCCCGACCACCACGATCCCGAGGAGCGAGCCGACCGAGAAGGCCGAGAACACCAGCCCGATGATCTCGAGCCCGCCCAGGTCGCGGGCCACGATCGGCATCGCGGTCGGGACTGCGAGCGCCTCCGCGGCCACGAGCGTGATCGTCAGGACGAGCCCCAGCGTCAGCTCGCGGCGCTGCGGCGACCAGAGACCGGGCTCGACGGGCGTTCCGGGCATCGGGCGAGTATGCCCGGATGGCCTCGGCTACCGTGAGCGGCCGTGAAGGTCGGCGCGATGCTCCCGATCAGCGATGGCGACGGGCCCGATGGCCGCGCCCCGACCTGGCCCGAGATCCTCGAGATCGCGACCGCCATCGAGGACAGCGGCCTCGACTCGGGCTGGCTCGCCGATCACGTGCTGTACCGCGCCGAGGACGGGACCGAGCACGGGATCCACGAGGCCTGGACGCTGCTCACGGCGGTGGCCGCTCGAACGCGCCGGATCGAGCTCGGCACGCTCGTGCTCTGCGCGCCGTTCCGGAACCCCGCGATGACGGCCAAGCAGGCCGCCGCGTTCGAGCTCGTGGCGCCCGGTCGACTGACGCTTGGGGTCGGCAGCGGGTGGCACGAGCCGGAGTTCGATGCCTTCGGGCTGCCCTTCGACCATCGGGTCGGGCGGTTCGAGGAGTGGCTCGAGATCGTCACGCGGCTCGTCCGCGGCGAGCGCGTGACACTCGACGGCGAGTACCACCAGGCCCATGCGGCCCAGCTGCTGCCACCGCCGCCTCGCTCGATTCCGGTGCTCGTCGCGAGCAAGGGCCCTCGGATGCTCGATCTCACCGCCCGCTGGGCCGATGCCTGGAATACGGCCTGGTACGGCCTGCCCGACGATCGGCTGAGGACCCGGATGGCCGATTTCGGGGCCGCGATGGAGCGGGCCGGTCGGGACCCGTCGAGCCTGCAGCGGACCGTCGGGCTCCTCGTCCGGGACGAGGACCAGCCATACGCCGACCCGAGCCCGAACGCGATCGGCGGCTCGGTGGACGACCTCGCGCGAGCCCTCGAGACCTACGCTGGGCTCGGCTTCGACCTCGCCATGGTCGGCCTCGAGCCGATCACCGTCCGCTCGGTCGAACGCCTCGCCGCGGCCGCCGCCCTCGTCCGGTCTACCTGAGGAATGTCACCCCGGTCAGGACGAAGTCCTCGCGACATTGCGTCACGGCGATGACCGGTGGCATGAGCTCGGCTCCAGAGCCGACGCTCGGCACCACGCGGCAGGTTTGCGCGGCCGCGTCATCGAAGTGGCCGACGAGTCGGACATGGGATCCCACGGGCGGAACCGCGACCGGATGCCGTGGATCGATCTGGACGCCGATCCCCAATCCGCCGGTTGCGGTCTGGACGACGGACGGGGCCAGCCAGAATGCACGAAACCCAAGCGGGTCGATCAGCCAGCTCGGCGTCCCGACGTACGGCGTCGTTCCGCCGCACCCGCCGCAGTCGTTCGCGTAGCCGCTGATCTCGATCTCCTTCCGGCCATAGCACGCCGGCCACTCGATGGGATCGAGTCGCATGAGCGCATCGGCTGTGGTGGGTGAGGCGGGGCACGCGACCGCGCTCGGCACGGGGCCGATCGCGCCGAACAGGTCCGTCGGCGCGGGAGACCACGTCGCACCATCGACCGAGGTCCACATGGCCCGAACGACACGACCCGAGGGATCGGCCTGCCAACCGAGGGCTGCGAGGCCATCGCCCGAGGCGGCGACGAGCCGGGAGACGCCGCCACCGAACGTCGTGGCGCCGAGGTCGGTTTCGACGAACGATCGGCCATCGGCACTCGACCAGTCCACGGGCGTGTACGCGGATCCGTCATAGCCCAGCAGCTCGATGCCGCTGCCCCGGCTCGCGGCCGCGATCGCTTCGCGACCCGCGAACGCATCGGCGGGCAGCGTCGTCCACGTCAGGCCGCTGTCGCCGACCGATCCGATCGACACGCGCAACCCGGCGTCGGGCCGGTCGACGACCACGAGGTTCGACCCGACGGCCTGTTCCAGCAGGACCTGTCCCGTGAGGGGCGACGTCGCGGCGCCCGGATCGGACCTGAACGTCTGGCCATCAGTCGAGATCTCGAGGACCGGCGGGTCGCCGGCTCCGCTCGCCACGAAGGCACCGGCCAGCGGAGCGACGCTCGCAACGTCGACGCCCCTCAGGTCCGTGACGTCGCCCCAGTCATGGCCGTTCGTCGACGTCCAGACCGCCGGGATGTCCAAGCCGGACTCGGAGCCCGAGGCGCCCAATTCGGCGGTGATCGCGAAGCCACCTGGTCCGGCGACGAGGTGCTCGCCGGTCGCCGCCCCGAGGTCGCTCGGCACGTCGACCTGACCCCAAGTCAGGCCGTCGGCCGAGTACCACAGGCTCACGAGCTGGCCTGATGTCGGGTCGTCGATCGAGAGGATGGCACCGCGAGGTCCGGCCGCCACGTCGCCGATCCACTGGCCGAGCGGCGCAGTGTCGAGCCGTGTCCAGGCGCGGCCATCGGCCGTGCCCTCGACGAGGAGAGAGCGGCCCTGGCCGTCCTGGCCGAACAGCAGGAAGCGACTGGCCACGGCCTCCAGGCGCTCGGGAACGTAGTCGCCGAGGACCACGGCCGAGGGAGCTCCGAGCACGGCGACACTCGACGGCGTCCAGCCCCCGAACGGGTTCGGGCTCGCTGCCGGCGTCGCGGACGGCGGCGCGGTGTGGCTGGCCTCTGCTTCGGTTCCGGACGGCCCCACGGACACGGCGGGCGCGCAGCTCGCCACGAACGCGGCCGAAACGACACCGACCATCGCGATCCGACGGTCCATCCCGGAGCCTCCCGCCTCAGGGCCACGCCGCTGGGCAAGACCCGGACCAGGTTGGTGGTGGGTGCGGCGTGCTCGCGCAGTTGACGCTTCGATGCCTCGGTTCGCAACGGGGCAATGCACCGATGCAGCCCAACGGGCGGCGCGCCACCGGCCGGCGTTACGCGGCGGGCGCCTCGGCCGAGAGTCTCGCGACGACCGCCTGGGTGAGCTGCCAGCCCTTGAGCGGGTCTTTCGGCAGCCGGATCCGGACCTGGTTCGAGGCAAAGGTCAGGTCGGAGCCGCGGACGCCAGGAAGCGCCGCGGGGGTGACGAGGCGGATCGCGCTGGCGCGGGAGAGGCCCTCGCCGAAGCGCACGACGAGCTGGCCTTCCTCGCGCGAGATCGAGGCCACGCCGGCGGCCTCGGCGGCGAGACGGAGCTCGGCGACCTCGACGAGCCGGAGGACCGGCGTCGGCATCGGCCCGAAGCGGTCGATGACCTCCTGGCGGAAAGCGGCGAGATCGCCCGGCGTTCGGGCTCGGGCCAGGCGCCGGTAGAGCTCGAGCTTCTGGGCCTCGTCGGCGACGTAGTCGTCGGGCAGGTGGGCCTCGACCGGCAGGTCGACGACGGCCTGGGGCGCGACGAGGATCGGCGGGCGATGCTCGTGCGCGGCCTTGCGCTCCTCGACGGCCTCGGCCAGGAGGCGGGAGTAGAGGTCGAAGCCGACGGCGGCCATGAAGCCCGACTGCTCGGCCCCGAGGATGTTGCCGGCGCCCCGGATCTCGAGGTCGGACAGGGCGATCTGGAACCCGGCCCCGAGCTCCGACGCGTTGAAGATCGCCTGGAGTCGCTTCCGGGCGTCCTCGCTCATCCGCTCGCGCCGTCGGTACAGCAAGTAAGCGTACGCCCGCCGCGAGCTGCGGCCGACCCGGCCGCGGAGCTGGTAGAGCTGGGCGAGCCCGAGTGTGTCGGCCCGGTCGATGACGATCGTATTGGCGTTCGGGATGTCGAGGCCAGACTCGATGATCGTCGTGCAGACGAGGACGTCGGCCTCGCCCGCGGCGAACGTCAGCATCACGCTCTCGAGATGGCCCTCGGCCATCTGGCCGTGACCGACCACGATCCGGGCGTCGGGCAGGAGCTTCCGGAGCTGCTCGGCCTGGGCCTCGATCGTCTCGACCCGGTTGTGGACGTAGAACACCTGGCCGCCGCGGTCCAGCTCCCGGAGGATCGCGTCCCGGACGAGGCCGGCGCTCGCCTCCGCCACCCGGGTCTGGATCGGGAGGCGGTCCTCGGGCGGCGTCTCGATGACGCTCATGTCCCGGACGCCCGCGAGGGCCAGGTTCAGGGTTCGCGGGATCGGCGTGGCCGAGAGGGTCAGGACGTCGACCTCGCGCCGGAGCTGCTTGAGCCGCTCCTTCGCAGCGACGCCGAAGCGCTGCTCCTCGTCCACGACGAGCAGGCCGAGGTCGCGGAACCCGACGTCGCGCGACAGCAGGCGGTGGGTCCCGATGACGAGGTCGACCGAGCCATCCGACAGTCCGGCAAGGGTCTTCTCCTGGTCGGCCTTGCTCACGAACCGCGACAGCAGCCCGACCTTGAGCGGGAAGGCGGCGAACCGGCTGCGAAACGTCTCGAAGTGCTGGGCCGCGAGGACGGTGGTCGGGACGAGCACGGCGACCTGGAGCCCGTCCTGGGTCGCCTTGAACGCGGCCCGGATGGCGACCTCGGTCTTGCCGTAGCCGACGTCGCCGACCACGAGGCGGTCCATGGGTCGGGCCCGCTCCATGTCGTGCTTGACCTCGACGACCGCACGAAGCTGGTCCGGCGTCTCCTCGTACGGGAACGAGGCCTCGAGCTCGGCCTGCCACGGCCCGTCGTCGCCGTAGGGGTGGCCCTCGGCGGACTCGCGCGCGGCGTACAGGGCCAGCAGCTCCTCCGCGAGATCCGTGACGGCCTTGCGGACGCGCTGCTTCGTCCGGAGCCACTCGGTGCCGCCGAGCTTCGAGAGCTGGGGATGCTCGCCGCCGGAGTAGCGCGAGACCCGGGCGATCTGCTCGACCGGGACGAAGATCGCGTCGCTGCCGGCGAACGACAGCTCCAGGTAGTCGCGCTCGTCGCCGGCCCCCGAGCTCCGCCGGAGCATCCGCTCGTAGCGGGCGATCCCGTGGTCGATGTGGACGACGAGGTCGCCCGGCGTCAGGCGCTCGAGGATGTCCCGGGGCACGACCCGGCGCATCGCCTTGGGCCGCCGGACCCGGACGTTCGAGAAGAGCTCGCGATCGGTGACGAAGACCAGCCCATCCGGCCCGCCCTCGAAGCCGCCGTTCAGGCTTCGATCGACGAGGACCACGGCGCCAGGGGGCGGGGCCTCCGAGACGGCGTCCGTCACGCCGGTCGCGACATCGGCCTCCTCGAGGAGCTCGGCGAGGCGGGGCGCCTGGTCCGACGCGATGACGATCCGCGGCGGCGTGGCTCCCCCATCGCCCGCACGCCACAGCTCGACGGCCTCGGCGATCCGCTGGGCTCGGCCGGGCGGCAGGGACGGCTCGCGCCAGCCGAACAGGTCTCCGGCCGACCGGCCGCCACCCGCGATCGCGGTGTCCGCGCTCACCTCCGATTCCCACGTCAGCTCGAGCGTCCGCGAGGCGAGGAGCCGGGCCTTCCAGTCGCGGGGCCCGAGGAGGGTCGCGGGCCAGTCCTTCGGGAGGTCGCCCGAGGCCACGAGCTCGTCGCGGCGCTCGTCGGCCTGGCGCCACAGGAACGCGGCGGCCTCGGCGACGTCGCCCGGCTCGTCGAGGACGAGGAGGGCGCCCGAGGGCACGTGATCGAGACCGGTCGCGGGGGCGAGCAGCGGCGCCCAGACCTCGGCCGCGTCGCCGACGTCCGCGGCCCGCGAGGGCTCGGGCGCCGGCGCCGCGGTCGAGGGCACTGTCCGGACCGGCGACGGCGGCGCG
>DASUHU010000145.1:0-3003 GCA_036273395.1 Candidatus Limnocylindrales bacterium | reverse complement strand
GTCCGAGACGCGATCGGGGATGGCCTCGTGACCGCCGCGCAGGACGTGTCCGGTGGCGGCCTCGGCGTCGCCCTCGCCGAGATGGCGATCTGGTCCGGCCTCGGGGCCGAGCTCCGGCTCCCGATCTCCAGCTCGCCCGCCGCGGACCTGTTCGGCGAGAGCCCGAGTCGGATCGTCGTGACGTCCCGACCGGAGCGGGCCGAGGCCCTCCTCACCCGCGCGGTGGAGCGACAGCTGCCCGCGACCGCGCTGGGGCTCGTCGGCCGCGACCGGCTGGTCGTGGAGCTCGCGGGCGCGGGAGCCACCGGAGCGGCGGAGGAGCGCGGTTCCCGGGTCGCGGACTCCGTCGACGTCGCCGTGGCGGACCTCGAGCACGCCTGGCAGGACGGCCTCCCTCGGGCCCTCGGCTGGGCTGAGGCCCGAGCCTGATGTGCGGCGTGTTCGGGGCCGTGCTGCCGCCCGGAGCCGATGTCCAGGCCGCCTCGATCGCGACCCTTGGGCTCTTCGCCCTCCAGCACCGCGGCCAGGAGTCGGCCGGGATCGCGGTCAGCGATGGCGCCGAGATCTTCCTGTACAAGGACCTCGGCATGATCAGCCAGGTGCTCGACGAGCGGCGGCTGCCGTCGCTCCCAGGCGACCTCGCGATCGCCCACTGCCGCTACTCGACGACCGGCTCGACGATCTGGGAGAACGCCCAGCCCACGTTCCGCCTCGGTCCGCGGCGGCCCCTCGCGATCGGCCACAACGGCAACCTCGTGAACACCCGCGAGCTGCTCGAACAGCTCCGCGGCGGTCGCGCCCGCCTCGCCGCGACGACCGACACGGAGCTCCTGACGACCCTCCTCGCCGACGAGCCCGTCACCGACACGGTCGACGCGCTGCTGCGCGTCCTGCCGAGGGTCCGCGGCGCCTTCTCCCTGCTGGTCCTCGACCGGGAGCGGATCATCGGCATCCGCGACCCGCACGGCTTCCGGCCGCTCGTGCTCGGTCGCCTCCGCGACGTGCCGCTCGCGCGCCCGCGATCGGGCGCGGATCTCGCGCCGTGGGCGACCGACGGCGCCTCCGACGGCTGGGTCCTGTCGTCCGAGACGACCGGCCTCGACATCGTCGGCGCGGAGTACGTGCGCGACGTGGAGCCCGGCGAGCTGGTCGTGCTGGAGCCCGGCGCGCCGCCTCGCTCCATCCGCTACGCGGTCGCCGATCCGGCCCTGTGCGTGTTCGAGCTCATCTACTTCGCCCGCCCGGACTCGATGATGGAGGGCCGCAACCTCTACGAGGTCCGACGCCGGATGGGGATGGAGCTCGCCGGCGAGCACCCGACGGACACCGACCTCGTCATGCCCGTGCCGGACACCGGCGCGCCTGCGGCGGCGGGGTTCTCGGAGGCGGCCGGCATCCCGTACCGCGAGGGCCTCGTCCGGAACCGCTACACCGGCCGGACCTTCATCCAGCCGTCACAGACCCTCCGGCATCGGGGCGTCACGATGAAGCTCAACCCGATCCGTGACGTCGTCCGCGGGCGGCGACTGACGGTCGTCGACGACTCGATCGTCCGCGGCACGACCACCCAGCAGATCGTGGCGCTGCTCCGGAAGGCCGGGGCCGCCGAGGTCCACGTCCGGATCAGCGCGCCGCCGATCTACCACCCGTGCTTCTACGGCATCGACACGCAGGTCACGAGCGAGCTGATCGCCGCGCGGAGCTCGATCGACGAGATCCGCGACTTCATCGGGGCCGATTCGCTCGGCTACCTGTCCATCCAGGGGGTCCTCCGCGCGCTCGACCTGCCGTACGACCAGTTCTGTTTCGCCTGCTTCGACGGCAACTATCCGGAGCCCGTGCCGTACGACGCCGCGAGCCGGAAGTTCATGCTCGAGGAGGCGGTGCCGGCCGGTGGCTGACGCGACCGGCGACAAGCGCGGCGCAGCCGGTGGCAAGCGCGGCACGACCGGCGGCAAGGGCGACGCGCCGCGACCGAGCTACGTGGCGGCGGGCGTCGACGTCGCCGCGGGCGACCGGGCGGTCGAGCTGATGCGCGAGGCCATCGAGTCCACCCGGCGGCTCGAGGTCGTCGGCTCGATCGGCGGCTTCGCCGGGGCCATCGCCGTGCCCGCGGGCTACCGCGATCCGCTCATCGTCTCCTCGACCGATGGGGTCGGCACGAAGACCGCGATCGCAGCGGCCCTGAGCCGCTGGGACAGCGTCGGCATCGACCTCGTCGCCATGTGCGCTGACGATGTCGTCTGCAGCGGCGCCGAGCCACTCGCGTTCCTCGACTACATCGCCGTCGGGCGGGTCGAGCCCGAGGCGGTGGCCGATCTCGTCAGCGGCGTCGCCGAGGGCTGCCGGCAGGCGGGCTGCGCCCTCGTCGGCGGCGAGACCGCGGAGCACCCCGGGCTCATGGAGGTCGGAACGTTCGACCTCGCCGGGACGTGCCTCGGGATCGTGGAGCGACCGGACCTGCTCGACGGCACGGGGACGAGGGCCGGCGACGTCCTCGTGGGCCTGCCCTCCAACGGGCTCCACTCGAACGGCTTCACCCTCGTTCGATCGCTCCTGTCGCAGTACCAGATCCCCCTCGAGCGGCCGTACCAGGAGCAGCTCACGCTGAGCCTCGGTGACGCGGCGCGGGATGGCGCTCTCGCCGCCGAGCCGCACACGGCGCTCGCCACCGTCGGCCAGGTCGTGCTCCAGCCGACCCGGATCTATGCCCGCGATGTACGGGCCGCCCGGGCGGCCGCTCGCGCGGCGGGCGGCGACATCCGCGGGATCGCCCACGTGACCGGCGGCGGACTCCCGGGCAACGTGCCACGCGCGCTGCCGGGCAGCCTTGGGGCGCGGGTCGACCCGGCGAGGTGGCGGGTGCCGTCGATCCTCACGCTCCTGGCGGCGCTCGTCGGGATGGAGGGCCCTGAGCTCCGGGCGACGTTCAACGGCGGCATCGGGATGGTCCTCGCCGTTCAGCCCGTCGCCGTGTCTGCGGTGCTTCGGACCATCCCGGAT
>DASUHU010000144.1:0-6268 GCA_036273395.1 Candidatus Limnocylindrales bacterium | reverse complement strand
GAGGCGTAGCCGAGCTGGAGCGCGATCCAGCCGCCGACGATCGCGCCCAGGATGCCGACGACGATCGTGGGCAGGCAGCCCTGAACGCTGCGCGTGCCGACGAACCAGCCCGAGATGCCCCCGGCGAGGAAGCCGAGGATGATCCAGCCCAGGACGTCGAAGCCGGTGATGACCATCCGCCGAAGCCTACAGCCCGGAGCGCATCCGTTGTCGCACCACCGGCCGCGGCGCGATCAGTTGTTGCACGGGTTCACGAAGGTGTCCGACTTGACGTTGAGCTGGATGTTCCCGACCGAGACGACCGTCGCCTGGTAGGTCGCCCCGCCGGTCGCCGCGGTGATGTCGCCGAACTTCCCGACGTTCGAGCCCTGGCGAACCATCGCGACCGTGATCTGGTGGGGTAGATCGGGCCCGGACATGGTGACGACCGCCGTCTTCCCGACGATCGCGTCGATCAGGGCCTGGTCCTCGTCGCCGTCGCTGCCGAGGGCGATGAAGTTGACGTCGATGCCGACGAGGATCCGGCAGTGGGGATTGCCGGGGATCTGGTCGGTCGTTGCCTGGAGGACGGGCGACCATTGGATCTTGCCGAGATCGAGGCTTGGGGTCGGCTCGGGCGTCGGGGCTTCCGTCGGCTCCTCGGAGATCGCCACCTGGGTTTCGCCCACGGCTCCCTGGCTCGCAGTCGCGGTGGCTCCGGGCGACTGGCTCTCGGTCACCGACACGGGCTTGCCCGCGAACGGGCCATACCCGAGCGCGGTCGCGCCGCCGACCCCAACGACGAGCAGAGCCGCGACCCCGATCGCGGCGGCACGCTGCCAGCCATCGCCGCTCCGCCGGCCGATCGCGGCCGGGACACCGCCGATCGCGGTCCCCCCGACGCCGAGCCCCGCGGCGCCGGATGCTCCGGCCGCCGCCGCAGCCCCACTGATACCTCCGGCCGCGGCTGCCCCGGCAGCGGCATCCGCAGCTGTCGCTCCATCGGCCGGTGGCTGGCTGTCGAGGTACTCCTGCAGCCGTCGCTCCCAATAGTCGAGGTCCTGGGTCTCGCCGAGCTCGAGCTCTCGCTGCAGGATCTCGCGAGTGTCAGGCGGCATGCGCTCCCAGTAGTCGGGGTACTGGGCCATGCCGTTCTTGATCATCTGCCAGTGCTTGCGGTACTGGTCGTAGATCGTCCGAACGCTGTTCGAGTCGATCGGTGCGGCGCCCTTGCCGGTGACGACGTCCTCGAGCTGGTGGCGGGCAGCGTTGAGGTTCACCTCGGCAACGCCCGGGTCGACCTCGGGCGGAAGGGAGTGCTCGCGGGCGTACCGCCGAGCCGCCACCCGATCGTCCTCGCCCGGGCGCTTCTCGTAGATCGTGTCCTGGTCTGGGCCCTTAGCGAGGGACTTGCGTGCGGCCCCGTAGATCTGCCGTTCGTTGTCGTTGATGAACGGCTCGTTGGCCGCGTTCCGGGCGTCGGCGCGTTGTCGACTGGCGTCGAGCTGGGCCTGCTGCGGGCGCCCCGCTTTCGTCGGGCCCTGGGGCCACGGCCCGTCGTCGATCGGGTTGAACGGCTCCCCGCCATCCGACGCGGGATCGTGGGCAGCGCCCGGCGCCACGTCCCGGGTCGCGCCCGCATCGCTCGGGAGGGGATTCGTCTCGGCGCCAGCGCGCGCGATGCGTGACGGGGATTCGGGAGCGCGCTGGGGAGGCAGCGTTGGGGCTTCCTGAGCCGGCGGCGGCCCAACCGTCGTCGTGCCATCCGTCGTGCCATCCGTCGGGGCGGGGCCTTCGGTCCTCGGGGCCGGCCCGTCGGTCGTCGCGCCCTCGCCGCCCGACGCGAAGGAGTGGGCGATCGTCGTGAAGAAGACGGTGAGCCACTGGACACCGAGCTCCGTCATGGTCGCGGCGAGCTTCTTCACGGCGAGGTCGAACTGCCGCTTGTTCGTGGCCTTGGAGACGTCATTGAACAGAATCGACCAGAAGTCGAAGAAGCTCTCGCCAAGGGTGAGATACAGGATCAGCAGTCCGACGGAGTCGATCGCCCAGCCGATCGGCCCACCGGCAATCGATGCCGCGATTGCGGCCCCGGTGAAGGTGACGAACGAGGCGATCGCCTGCGGAGTCAGCAGGTTCTTGAGGGCATCCGCGACGTCCTTTGACACCGCGCCCGACGTGAACGACTGCTGGAGCGCGATCTCCATCTTGTACGCGGCGTCGAAGGTCGCGTAGACGTCCGGCGCGTCATCCGGCTCGTCCCCGGCGATCACGTGGATCGGCGGAGCGCCATCGTCCGCCGTCGCCTGCTGGCCCATGCCCTGCTGCATCCGGCGCATGACGTCATCGAGCGCAAAGGTCGCGTCCGGGCCTGTGGGTTCACCCGCGCTCAGCGTTGCCGGGGTTGGCATGGGATCGCCCGGCTTTGGGTCGGGGCTCACGGTCCGCGGGAGCGCGTCGGATGGCGCGACCGGCGTGGACGCGGTCTCGGCCGGTGGGAGCGCTGCCCGACCGTCTTGGATCGGCGGGAGCATCGACGAGAGCTGATCGACCGCAGCCTGATCGCGTCCGAGGCGCCACGTGATCCCTTCGACCCTGGTCTTGAGCTCGGCGACGGTCGTACCGTGAACGGTCGCCCAGGCAGGATCGTCGACCGCGCGCTGGTAATCGGACTGGGCTCGATCGAGCTCCGCGCGGGTATCCGCGACGGTCGTGCTCGCGATTCCAAGCGCCTGCTGGATGACCGCCATGGGGTCCATCGCCATCGGTCCGGCTCCCTCCATCGCCCCCGCCCGGCGTGGATGATACGTACGTAAGGGCGGTTGCAACAGGCATCGGGCGAGATTCGCGAGCGACCTACCATGCCCCGCATGACGACCACGAAACCCGCGGGCTCGGCGGTCGCCCGGGCCGCATCCTCCCCGAAGCCCGGCGCCGCCCCGAACCCGCTCCTGGCGCGAGCGCGGGAGATCCTCCCCGAGATCATCGAGATCCGGCGCGCGATCCATCGCCAGCCGGAGCTCGGGCTGCAGCTGCCGAAGACCCAGGCCCGAATCGTCGACGAGCTCCGGGCGCTGGGCCTCGAGCCGAGGACCGGCACGAGCACGACATCGGTGACCGCGGTCATCGGCGCGGACCGACCCGGGCGGACCGTGATCCTGCGCGGTGACATGGACGCCCTCCCGCTCACCGAGGAGACGGGCCTCGACTTCGCCTCCGAGGTCGGTGGCGCGATGCACGCCTGCGGTCACGACACCCACGTCGCGACGCTGCTGGGTGGGGCGCGCCTGCTGGTCGAGCGGCTCCGCGAGGACCCCGAGAGCCTGCCCGGTCCCGTGCTACTCGACTTCCAGCCCGGCGAGGAGGGCTGGTTCGGAGCGCGGTTCATGCTCGAGGAAGGGCTGCTCGGCGCCCCCGGGACGAAGCCCCTCGGCCCGGACAACGCCCGAGCGTTCGCGCTCCACATCTCGAGCCAGTACCCGACCGGCGAGATCCACCTCAAGGGCGGCCCGATCCAGGCCTCGGGCGACAACGTCCACATCGACGTTCGGGGGAGTGGCGGCCACGCCTCCGCGCCGCATCACGCCCGCGACCCGATCCCGGCCGCCGCCGAGATGATCCTGTCGCTCGAGGTCGCGGTCACCCGCTCGGTCGACGCCTTCGATCCCGCGGTCCTGACGATCGCACACCTCCGATCGGGCACGACGACCAACATCATTCCCGAGACCGCGCACCTCTCCGGGACGTACCGGACCGTGAGCGCCGATCGGCGCGCGGCGATGCGCCCGCTGATCGAGCGCGTCGTCCAGGGCATCGCGACCGCCCACGGGCTGACGGCCGAGGTCCGGTTCGAAGAGGGCTATCCCGTCACCGTCAACGATCGAGCCGTCGCAGACCGGGTCTTCGAGATCGTCGATGACCTGCTCGGGAAGGGCGCGGCGGTCGAGATGACGGCCCCGATCATGGGCGCCGAGGATTGGTCGTACGTCCTCCAGCGCGTGCCCGGCGTCATGGTCTACCTGGGCGCGAGGCCGCCCGAGCACCCGCTCGAGGGTTATCCCCAGAACCACTCGAACCTCGTCGTGTTCGACGAAGAGGCCCTCGCCATCGGCGCAGCCCTGTACGCCGCGGCCGCGCTCGAGCTGTAGGCCGTCGAGCGGTTGGCGGCCCGGCGGCCGCGCTCGAGCTGCAGGTTCGCGTGCCGGCCCCCGGGGAGGGCCGGCGGGGCCGCACCCGGGCGGCGCCCTGGGTCGCGTGCCGCCCCTCCATCGCCGGATCGTTGTCATCCGGCACTCAGTGGGGCATAGCTGACTAAACCGCGCCGGCGCGGCTCGCGGCGAGCCGGCGGCGCGTGGCACCATCGCGACCGATGGCGAGGGGAGGGAATTCATGAGCCGCTGGGCGCTGAGTGGCGCGTTCACGCTCCGCGCGAGCTGGCGCGCGCTCGGGATCGCGATCGGGCTCAGCCTCGTCGTCGGCGTGCTCGCCGGGCCCGCCGCCGCCGCGATTCTCCCGCCGAGCCAGGCCGGGGTGAACGTCTATGACTTCGCGAACATCTGGAGTCAGGAGACGAAGGACGCCGCGCAGGCCGAGGCCGACGCGATCAAGGCTCGGACGGGCGCGGAGATCGCGGTCGTGTCGTGGCCGAGCGGCGAGTCGAGCGTCTCGACCGGTGGCGCGGCGTATGACGCCCACACGATCATCGATGCCTGGGGAGTGGGCCGGGCCGGGGTCAACGACGGGCTCGTGGTGCTGTTCGACATGGACACCTCGAACGAGCACGGCCAGATCTTCCTGGCCACCGGCTCGGGCTTCCAGTCGATGTACCTCTCGGACGACGAGGCGGCGTCGATCGTCAACGACGACATGCTCCCGAAGGCCAAGGACGGGGACCTCGATGGCGCGCTGACCGCGGGCCTCGATCACCTCGATCGAGTGGTCCAGCCGGGCGGCAACCCGGAGCGGGCGATGCTCGCGGCGCTTCGGCTCGGGGGCGCGATTCTCGTCTCCCTCGTGGCCCTCGGGGCTCTCGCGTGGTTCCTTCTGACGTGGTGGCGCCAGGGTCGAGATGCCCGGATGCCGCTCATCGATGACTCGGTGCTGCTCCCCTCGCCCCCACCGAATCTCACTCCCGCGCTCGCCACCGTCCTGCGCGAGGACCGCGTCTCCCGGGATGCCTTCACCTCGGCCCTCGTGGACCTCGGGCATCGAGGCCTCGTCACGTTCCGGCAGACCGGCGGCCTCGCCGGCACATCCCTCGGCAGCCACGTCGATCTCGTCGTCCCGCCGCGGCCCCTCGACGATCAGGCCTCGCAGGCCGCGCGGGAGCGGCCCCTCGGCACCTCCGAGCACGGGCTCGCCCAGCAGATCGACCTCGAGACCGATTCAGACGGCGTCCTCGACGCGACGCGCCTGAAGTCCGGCGTCGGCCGGAAGCTCTACGACACGTTCCGGAAGCACATCGGCACGGCGGCCCAGGCGACCGGCTGGTTCCGCGACGACCCGAACCGCCTGTCCGGCCGCTGGTCCGCGATCGCCCTCGCCCTCGGGATCCTCGCGGTGTTCGGGTTCTTCGCCTTCGCGACCGCCCCGGAGGACGAACCGGGCCTGGTCCGGGCCGGCGCGGAGCCGCTCGCCCTGGCCTTCGCTCTCGGCGTCGTGGCCGCGTTCGTCATCGGGATCGGCACGCGCTTCCTGCCGGCCCGCACGCCCGACGGCGCCCAGACGCTGGCGATGACCCTTGCCTACCGGAACACGCTCCGCTACGAGCTCCAGAACGCCCCGACGGTCACCCAGGCGGTCGACGCCACCCAGAAGAAGCTGCCCTGGATCACGACCCCGGACCTGCTCACGGTCTGGGCCGTGGCGCTCGGGCTCAACACCGAGATCGACCACCTCATCAAGAAGACGATCGACTCCGAGGGCACCGCCGCCGGCACGGCCGGCCTCGGCGGCTGGTCGCCCGTCTGGTATTCCGCGGCGGCGGGCGGGCTCGGCGGCCTGGCCTCCACGGGTGGCCTCGCGGGCATGGTCGGCTCGATCAGCGCGACCGCCACCTCGTCCTCGGGCGGCGGCTTCTCCGGCGGCGGTGGCGGTGGCGGCGGAGGCGCCGGCGGCGGCTTCTAGCTTCGCGGGTCAGCCTTGCCCCGGCGTCGGCGCGTTCGCGCCGCGGACGTTGCGTCGGCGTCGGCGCGTTCGCGCCGCGGACGTTGCGTCGGCGTCGGCGCGTTCGCGCCGCGGACGTTGCGTCGGCGTCGGCGCGTTCGCGCCGCGGACGTTGCGTCGGCGT
>DASUHU010000143.1:0-5236 GCA_036273395.1 Candidatus Limnocylindrales bacterium | reverse complement strand
ACCTCCGGGCCTGGACGCTCATCGCGCCGCTGTTCGATCGCGAGCGGCTCATCTCCCAGCGAGGCTCGTGACGCCGCGGCGCCGCGTCGGCGCGCCGGCGCATCGCGCCGCGCGGTTGCTGGCGCGCCCCCCGCGCGGTTGCTGGCGCGCCCCGCGCATCGCCCCTGGCGAGGGCCACACCTCGGCCGTCGCCGCTGGCGCACCCCGCGCGTCGGCGCGATGGTTCCGCTTCATTGGAACCACCCCTCGGGCCGACCTGCGCTGCACTGTCCGCGAGCGCGCTACGACACGTCGCGCCACGTCCCCGACTGCTGTCCGAGCACCTTGATGGCACACCCAGGACGAACCGTTTCGGTTACCGGCGATGGTTCCGTTTCATTGGAACTAGCGGGCGGGGCCGTCACGGCGAGCACGGCGAGCACGGCGATCACGGCGAGCACGGCGATCACGGCGAGCACGGCCGTCACGGCGAGCACGGCGGTCAGGGCTCGCGGTCCTCGGGCTCAGGGCGGCGAGGGTCGACGTAGTGGTTACGCGGAGCGGTACTCGCTGAGCTCGAACAAGTGCCCGTCGAGGTCACGAAGGAAGCAGCGAATCTCGCTCCCGTGCTCCACCGGTGGGGTCAGGAACTCGCCGCCTCGGCGTCGGAGGAGCTCGTACGTTGCGCGGCAATCGTCGACGCGGATCGTGAACAGGTTGTCGCGACGATCCGGGTCCCATGGCGGCGCGAGCATGACCGTCGGCTTGTCGTCGGTCGGTCCGCCGCCCTCGACGAGCAGCAGCCACGTGCCGCCGAACCGCAGCACGACGGAGCTGCCGTACTCCCGATACAGGCTCGCCCCGAGGACGTCCACGTACCAGGCCTTCGATCTGGCCGGGTTCGAGACCACGAGGATGTGGGTCAGCTCGGTGTCGGGGGTCGGGAACATGGGTCCTCCTGCGAGGTTCGGCGAGCGGGCCGAGATGGGCCGGGCCACAGATGAGCCGGCCATCAGATGAGCCGGGCCGGGTCCGGCTCCTCCGTGAAGGGCAGCGACGGAACGACCCGCGGCGCGACGGTCGTCTCGCGCAGCGTCCGCGCGGAGACCACCGCGAGCGAGGCCAGGAGCATGGCGCCCCCGAGCAGCGCCAGCGTGGCCGTTCCACCGATCCGGTCGATCAGTGCGCCCGCCACCAGCAGCCCGATCGGCTGGACGCCCAGGGCGAAGACGCGGGCCGTGCTCGCAATCCGCCCGAGCAGGTGGTCGGGCGAGTTCGCGGCCCGGACCGTGATGTAGGTGATGACGAGGACCGCCTCGCCCATCCCGGCGATCGCGAACAGCACGGCGATGATGGGCAGGGAGCTCACCGCCGCGGCGCCGATCAGCCCGAGGCCGATGGCCGCGAACGCGAGGACCAGCACGACCGCGACGTTCGTGTGCGGCCGCAGGCGCGTGGCGCCGAGGGAGCCGAGGAGCGTGCCCACGCCGTAGACCGTCAGGACCAGCCCGAACGCCGCGGCCGGCTGGCCGAGGTCGCGGATGACCCGGAACGTCAGGGCCGCGGTCATCGGCGCGAGGACCGCGTTGCCGAGGGCGAACACCGCGACCGCGGATCGCAGCGTCGGGTGGTGGACCACGAACGCGACGCCCTCGCGGATGTCGTCGACGATCCGCGATCGCTCCGCGGAGGCCGGGGCGCGGAGGTCGCGATGGATCAGGAACAGGCCCGCGGCCGACAGCCCGAACGACGCGGCGTCGACGGCGAGCGTCTCGCCCGGGCCGATCACCGTCGCGAGGAGGCCGGCGATCGAGGGCCCCACGATGAACGCGGAGGAGTAGACCGTCTCGAGAATGGCGGTGCCGCGGGCCAGGAGCGGCCGCCCGACGAGGTTGGGCAGTGAGGCCAGGTAGCCGGCCCGGAAGACGCCGCGGAGGATTGCGATCGGCCCGGCGACGACGAGGATCACCGGCATCGTCGGGCCGCCGAGGGCCACCGACAGGGGGATAGCCGCGGTCAGGATCGCGCGCCCGGCATCCGCCCCGAACATCATCGCCTTGCGGTCGCCTCGATCGGCGAGGGCCCCGGCCACGGTCCCGAACGCGAAGTCCGTGATCGTCTGGATCGTGCCGACGACGCCCATGACGAAGCCGGAACCGGTCAGGGCCAGGACGAGCAGCGGCAGGGCGGTGCCGCTGACCGCGTCGCCGGCGGCGGAGATGCCCTGGGTGATGGCCAGGATCCCGAAGTCGCGGTTCCGGGCGAGCGGTTCGGTCCCTGCCTCCATCCCCTGAGGCTAGCCGACGAGCCGGGGAGCCCGGGAGCCGGGGCGCCTGGGAGCCTGGGGGCGCCGAGAGGCTAGCCGCGCCGCGGCTGCTGGACGATGACGAGCGAGTTGCCGTCCGGGTCCCGGAGGACGAACATCGGCGGCACGCCGTCGCCCCAGTTCAGGAGCTCGTCCACGTCGACGCCCGCGGCCTTGAGCGCCTCGTGATCCGCGGCGGCGTCATCGGTCGAGATCCGGATCCCCGTGTCCCGACCGGGCTGCATCGTCTCACCACCCGGGGCGAGGGCGACGGTCGCCTTCGAGCCGGCCGGGCCGACCTCGATCCAGCGGTTCGGGCCGTAGGTGTAGTCCATCCGCTTCTTGAATCCGAGCCGCTCGGTGTAGAAGGCCAGTGCCCGATCCTGATCCGTCACCGGGATGAGGACGGTGGCGATCTCCGTGATCGCCGGCGACGTGGTCGCATCGTTCATGGGGCACCCCCTTTTTCGGCTCGGAGCTCCATCTCGAGGAACGCGATGACGTCGGCCCGCTCGTCGATCAGCTTGCTGACCGGCTTGCCCACGCCGTGGCCGGCGTCCGTGTCGACCCGGAGCAGGATCGGCGCATCGCCGGCCTGCGCGGCCTGCAGCGCCGCGGCGAACTTGAAGGAGTGGCCCGGGACCACCCGATCGTCGTGGTCGCCCGTGGTCACGAGCGTCGGCGGGTACTTCACCCCGGGCCGGCAGTTGTGGAGCGGCGAGTACGACAGCAGGGTCCGGAACTGGTCCGGATCGTCGGCCGAGCCGTAGTCGCTCGTCCAGCCCCAGCCGATCGTGAATCGGTGGAACCGGAGCATGTCCATGACCCCGACCTCGGCGACGGCCGCGCCGAACAGGTTCGGGTGCTGGGTGATGCTCGCGCCGACGAGGAGCCCGCCGTTCGACCGGCCGAGGATCCCGATCCGATCCCGCCGCGTCCAGCCGGAGTGCTTCGCGAGCCACGCGGCGCAGGCCGCGAAGTCGTCGAAGACGTTCTGCTTGTTCTCCAGGCGCCCGGCGTCGTGCCAGGCCTTGCCGTACTCCGCGCCGCCGCGGAGCGAGGCGACGGCAAGCAGGCCGCCGCGCTCCATCCAGGCCAGCCACTCGGGCTTGTAGATCGGGCCGATCGCGACCTGGAAGCCGCCGTAGCCATAGAGCAGCGTCGGGACGTCGCCGGTCGGCTGGACGTCGCGGCGATGGGTCAGGAACAGCGGGACGCGGGTGCCGTCCTTCGAGGTGGCGAAGGCCTGCTCGGTGATGTAGTCGGCCGGGTCCCAGGCGAGGGGCGGGTGCTCGGGCTGGCGAACGCGGCCATCGGCCATCCGGATGGCGAGCACGGCCGCCGGCGCGGTGAACGTGACCCACGTGACGTACAGCTCGGGATCCTCGGGCCGGCCGGCCATCCGCTCGATCATCCCGATCCCGGGAAGATCGACGTCCGCGACGAGCCGTCCGTCGAGCTCCGCGATCGAGAGCGCGTGATGGGCGTCATGGAGGCGATCGAGCGCCAGCCGGCCATCGACCAGCTCGACAAACTCCAGGGCGTCCTCGCCTTCGGGGATCACCTCTCGAATCTCGCCCGGGTGGTCGACGTCGATGGCGACGACCCGTCCGAGCGGCGCCTCGAGGTCGGTCCGGAGGTACAGCGTCCGCCCGACCGCCTCGATCGGCCAGTAGGCCGCATCCGCGCGATCGAGCAGCGGCCGAAGCGCGGTCGCCTCGACGTCATCGGACAGATCGGCGACGTAGACGCGGTTCTCGGGGTCGGTCCCCCGCCAGATGGTGAGGATCAGGAGGCTGCCGTTCGCGGAGACCTCCGGCTCGTAGCCCCACTCCGGCTCCTCCGGGGTCGAGAAGATGAGCGGATCCGTCGAGGGATCGGTCCAGAGCCGGTGGTAGCGGAGCTCCATGTTCCGGTTGGGCGCCTCGTACGCGTCGAGGTCCGCACCGGCCGGCGGCTCGGGGAAGCGGCAGTAGAAGAAGCCGGCCTCGTCCCTGGTCCACGCGGCCGACGAGAACTTGCTCCACTCGATCCGGTCCGGCAGTGTCTCCCCGGTCGCGGCGCGGACGACGTGCCAGGTCTGCCAGTCGGAGCCGGCTTCACTGAGCGATACCGCCAGGAGCTCACCGGAGTCCGAGCCGCTGACCACGGCGATCGCGGTCGTGCCGCCCTTCGCCACCCGGTTCGGATCGAAGATCGGACGACCGGTCGCGAGATCCGGACCGCCCTCGCCGCCAGCTGACGCATCGAACGACCACAGCACGTCCTGGTCCTGGAGGCCCGAGTTCCGGAGCTGGAACCAGCGATCCCCGCGCCGCCACGGGACGCCGGCTCGCGGGACGTTCCACAGCTCGCCGAGGCGACGCCGGATCGCCGTCCGCTCGGGATAGCGCTCCAGGAGATCGTCGGTCAGGCGGTTCTCGGCCGCGATCCAGGTCCGCGTCGCCGGGGCATCCGTGTCCTCGAGCGGCCGATAGGGATCCGGGATCGTGGTGCCGTGGTACTCGTCGGCCTGGTTGCTGGTCGGGGGCGTCGGATAGGTCAGCTCAACCATCTGGGCCGATCGTATCGGGCTCCGCGGCGGGGCGCGCCCACTCCGCGACGCGGGGATCTACGCGCCGGGGCGCCGGCGGATGTCGCGAGGCCGCGTGAGCGCGGGTCCGGGGAGCGCCGGTTGGATCGTCATGGTCGTGTCCGCGCGGATGGCCGGTTCGTCCGGCACGGGAACGCCATCGCGATCGATGTACCAGGCCTCGGGCTGGCCGGGACCGAGGTTCCTCCGCCGGATCCGAACGCGGGGATACCACCACCGGAGCCGTTCGACGAGGCCCGCGGCATCGAGCGGGTGTCCCGCGGTGGCCTTGCCTGGCCGATCGCCGCAACCTGTGGCAAGCCGTTCGACAAGCTCGACGAACACCCCATCCGACCGGGGGTTCAGCACGAGAACGGGCA
>DASUHU010000142.1:0-3499 GCA_036273395.1 Candidatus Limnocylindrales bacterium | reverse complement strand
CGTCGACTCGAGCTCCTCGGCCATCCCGTTGAACGTCCCGATCAGGGTCCGGACCTCGGTCGGGCCGTCGGGCTGGAGCGGCGTGTGGCCTTCGGCCGGGAGGCTCGCGGCAGCGGCCGCAACGCGTTGGAGCGGCCGGCTCACGCTCCGTGCCAGCAGCCATGCGAGTGGCGTCGCGACGATCAGGGTCACGAGCAGCACCGCCGGGATCGCCGCGGCGAGGTCGCCCAGCGCCTCCGCCCCCGATCGATCCTGGGCGGCGAAGGCGATCGCGAGCGGCGCGGCCGAGGTCGCCCGTCTGACGCCCGCGGCGACCCAGAGATAGGGCTGGCCGGAGAGCTCGACGCGGCCATGCGCGGTCGCTCCAACCGAGAGCGGAGTCGAGAGGACGGGCGTCGAGACCGGCTGACCGGCCGAGAGCGGCTGACCGCCGATGGGTCGCAGGGCGCCGTCGGCGCCAACCACGAGGACATCGATGTCGCGGGCCGCGAGCGTGTCCCGGACCTCGAGCAGCGTGCCCTGGAGCTGGCCCGTGCCGACCGCGTCGCGGACCTCGGGCAGGACGCTCCCGGACAGGTCCTCGAGGCTCGCGGTCGTCGCGTCGGCGTGCAGCCCGCGCAGGACCACGAACAGGGCGCCCCCGAGCGCGAGCAGCACCACGATCGAGACCGCCACGAAGGCCGCGACCAGGCGGCCGGCAAGGGACCGAGGCATCAGCGGCCCGGCGCAGCCTCGCCGATGGCCGGCGCCTCGCCGATCGTCGGTGGCGGCCCGGCGACGAGCCGGTAGCCGTAGCCCCGGATGGTCTCGATCCACGGGCCCCCGTCGCCGAGCTGCTTCCGGACCTCGGCGACGTGGACGTCCACGGTTCGGGTCTCGCCCGGGAAGTCCGTGCCCCAGACCGTCTCGAGGAGCTGGTCCCGGGTCAGGACGACGCCGGGATCGCGGGCGAGGGCGGCGAGCAGGTCGAATTCACGGGGACGGAGCGCGAGCCGGCGGTCGCCGATCGTCGCGTCGCGGCGCCGGAGGTCGATCCGGAGACCATCGACCTCGATCGGCCGGGTCGAGCGTCGGTCGGGGTCGCTCCGCCGCAGGATGGCCTTGACGCGGGCCACGAGCGCTCGCGGGTTGAACGGCTTCGTGACGTAATCGTCGGCCCCGAGCTCAAGGCCGACGATCGAGTCGATGTCGTCCGAGCGGGCGGTCAGCATGAGCACGGGCGTCTCGCCGCGCCGGCGGATCTCGCGGCAGACCTCGAGCCCGTCGACCTTGGGCAGCATCAGGTCGAGGATCACGAGGTCGGGATCCTGCCGGGCGTGCAGCTCGAGCCCGGCCTCGCCATCGGCGGCAGCGATCACCACGAAGCCCTCGCGCTCGAGGTAGAGGCGAAGCAGCTCGACGATGTTCCGCTCGTCGTCGACGACGAGGATGGTCTTCACGGCGGCGAGGATAGCCACGGCCCCGGCACGGTCGGGTCGGGCGTGTAAGCAGCGGGTAAGAGCGGCTACCGTCAGCCCATGTTCGCCACCCTCCTCGGCGCGCTGCCCCTGCCCGACCTGGAACCCACTGCCACCCCGGGCGACCTCCTCGCCGCCCGGATCGCGGCGCAGGTCGAGGCAGGTCTCGAACCGGTCACCGACGGCAACGGCGCCTGCGATCCGACCGCGTCCGTGGTCGAGGCGTGGCGCCATGCCGCGTCCCTGACCGACCGAGCGGTCAAGGCGGTCCTGCGCGGGCCCTGGACGGCCTCCTGGCTCGAGAGCGGCACAGACGGCGCGGCGTCCCGAGGGCACGACGTCATGGAGCGTGCCGAGCGCACCCGCGACATGGTCGACGCCCTGGCCGCTGCCGGCTGCCCGCTCGTCGAGATCGAGGAGGCAGCGGTCGTGGGGCTCGGCGACGACGTACCTGCCCGCCGGTGGTTCCGCGAAGCGCACCTGCGGCTGGCACGCGACGTGACCGCCACGCATCTCTCGCTCTCGATCCCGGGTGGCTCGGCCTGGGAAGGGGGCGCCGCCACGATCCTCGACCCGCCCTATGCCAGTCTCGCGGTCGACCTCATCGCGGGCCCCGAGAACTGGCGCCTCGTCGCGCAGGCGCCGAGGGAGCGGGGGATCGTCGTCGGCGTCATCGAGCCGGGCGGGCGAGACGACGGCCCCGAGCTCCCGGTGTGGGCCGCCCAGTACGCCGCGTCGACGAAGGGTCGCGGGCCTACCCGGGTCGGGATCGGGACGGCGGGCGGGCTCGGGAGCCTTCCGTGGGCCCGAGCCGTCGAGAAGCTGCGGGCGCTCGGCGAAGCCGCCCGCGTTGCCGGTCTCCCGCCCGGCGATCTGGGCGACGCGCTCGACCCACGGGCGGTCAACATCCGGACCGCCGCGCTCGGTCGCGCGGCACGTCGTCGGCCGCGCCCGTAGGCTTGGGGCCATGACCACCCGCTTCTGGCACGGCTTTGCCGACATGCACTCCGTCGCGGATCGCGAGCTCGTCATGGCGTCCGGCGACGGCGCGATCCTCACCGACGTCGACGGCCGCAAGTACATCGACGCGACTGCCGCGCTGTGGTTCTGCAACGTTGGCTATGGCCGGCGCGAGATCGCGGATGCGGTCGCGACGCAGCTCACGACGCTCCACGCCTACTCGTCGTTCGGGGCCTACACGACCGAGGCGACGCTGAGCGCAGCGGATCGTCTCGCGGCCATGGCGCCATTCGACGACGCCGTCGTGTTCCTGGGCTCGGGTGGCTCGGATGCGATCGACACCGCCGCGAAGCTCGCCCGGCGCTACTGGGATGTCGTCGGGCGGCCGGAGAAGCGGGTCATCGTCTCGCGCGAGCACAGCTATCACGGGATGCACGTCATGGGCACCGCCCTGGTCGGCATCCCGTCGATGAAGACCGGCTACGGCGCGCCGTTCGTCGGCGACGTGGCCCAGGTCCCGGCGATGGACCTCGACGCCGTTGCGCGGCTGTTCGAGGAGCGCGGGAGCGAGATCGCGGCGTTCGTCGGCGAGCCGGTCATCGGCGCCGGCGGCGTGTACCCGCCAACGGACGACTACTGGCCGACGATCAACCGGCTGTGCCGCGAGCACGACGTCCTGCTCATCGCCGACGAGGTGATCACCGGCTTCGGGCGGACGGGCTACCGCTGGGGCAGCGAGCGCTATGGCATCCGGCCCGATCTCGTGACCTTCGCCAAGGGCGTGACGTCCGGTTACGTGCCGCTCGGCGGCGTCCTCGTCTCGAAGCGGGTCCGCGAGCCGTTCTGGGACGAGGCCGTGGCCGGCGCGGTCTTCCGTCACGGCTACACGTACTCCGGCCATTCCGGCGCTGCTGCCGCCGCGATCGCCAACCTCGACATCCTGGAGCGCGAGCAGCTCGTCGAGCGGGTGCGGACCCTCGAACCGGTCCTGGACGGGGCGGTCCGGCGCCTCGCAAGCGCGCCGCTCGTGGGCGAGATTCGGACGGTCGGGCTGACCGCCGCGGTCGCGCTCAAGCCCGAGG